>JBEVNF010000286.1:0-11744 GCA_040508255.1 Flavitalea sp. | reverse complement strand
GTTTGTCTGCCATCGCACTCCGGCGAAAATTCAATCAAACTAACATACAAGAATATGCGAATTACGAAATCGTTCTTGTTATCGCTGTTAATTGCACAGGCGATAACGGTATCCGCGCAGAAGAAGGCTATAAAAGCTGATCCCAAAGCGGAGGTCCTTAAAAAAGAAGTAATCAAAACAATTGATGGTAAACTAAAGACCGCCCAGGAAATGGTTGACCAGGTTTTCAGCTATTCTGAACTCGGCTTCCAGGAAAAGGAAACCTCCAACTATCTCACCGGACTTCTTGAAAAAAACGGCTTTACGGTGGAACGCGGGATCGGCGGAATTCCTACAGCCTGGATGGCGAAATGGGGAAATGGAAAGCCTGTGATCGCATTGGGAAGTGATATCGATGGTATTCCAAAAGCTTCACAAAAACCAGGTGTCGCCTACAAAGAACCAATCGTTGAGGGTGCCCCGGGTCATGGTGAAGGTCATAACTCAGGTCTGCCTTTGCTGCTGATCTCAGCATTTGAGGTAAAAAAGATCATGGAAGAAACGAAACTTCCGGGTACGCTTGTGATCTGGCCCGGTGTTGCAGAAGAACTGGTTGGTACAAAAGCCTGGTATATCCGCGATGGATATTTCAAAGATGTTGATGCCTGTATCTTCACACATGTTGGTAATAATCTGAATGTAAGCTGGGGTGATGCCGGCAACAATGGTCTTGTTTCTGTGGAATTCAATTTTGAAGGCAACTCTGCTCATGCTGCCGGTGCACCATGGCGCGGCAAAAGTGCCCTTGACGCGGTTGAACTTATGAATGTTGCCTGGAATTTTAAACGTGAACATCTGAAGCCCACACAACGATCGCACTATGTGATCACTGATGGCGGTGATCAGCCAAATGTTGTTCCCTCAAAAGCATCCGTATGGTATTACTTACGCGAACGTACATACGAAGATATCAAAGCGATGTACGACGATGCAGTTCTTTATGCAAACTCTGTTGCTACAATGACCGGTACAAAGGTTACGCATCGTTTACTCGGTACAGCATGGCCGGGTTCATTCAATAAACCAATAGCAGAATCAGTTTATAAGAACATCCTTACGGTTGGCCTGCCAGTTTGGGACAGCGCTGATCAGCAATTTGCACGCGCGGTACAAAAGCTCGTGAATGCACCAAAAAAAACGCCGCGAGGAGAACCAATTGATGGTCTCGCAAAAAAACTGGATACCCTGGCCGGACCGGTGCAATTTTCAATGGGAGGAGGAAGTGACGATATTGCCGATATCGCATGGAACGTTCCTACAGTCGTTGTGCGTTATCCATCCAACATCCCCGGCACACCTGGTCATAACTGGGCGGATGCAATTGCAATGGCAACACCGGTGGCACACAAAGGAGTAATAGCAGGTAGTAAAGTAGTAGCAGCAACCCTGATTGATATGCTCACCAATCCGGCTATTATCAAAGATGCATGGGAGTTTCATCGCAATGTTCAGACGAAGGATATTAAATACAAGAGTTTTGTTGAAGCAACAGACAAACCTGCTATCCATCTCAATAAAGAGATCATGAATGAATACAAACCCTTGCTGGAAAAATATTATTATGATCCATCGAAATATTCCAGCTACCTGGAACAGCTGGGTATAAAATATCCTCAATTGGTTAAACCATAAGCCTGAAATTTTTTGTTTTTAATGAGAATGGCCGCCCTCTAAAATGAGGCGGCCATTCTATTAAAAGGTATGATACTAAACTATAACTCCGAAAGATTATACATCTTTTGGACTTCTTCGTAAGGCAGGGTTTTGATGCGTGCAATCATATCTGCAGTTAAACCAAGAGCACTGCTGATGAGCACAACTTTAACCCTGATGGTCGGCACATTGAAGGTTGCAATGGCCGGAGTTGTGTTTCCTGCAACTTTTGCAAAAAAGAAATGAAGCTGAATCTTTCCTTTTGATGCAACAAACGCATAGTTGTATGTATAATTCCCGGTAAAGTTGTCGAGCCAGGAAATAGGAAGCGGCGTCCACTGTCCCTGCAAAGCACTTGGATTTGTGTAGTAAACAAGCACTGCGCCGAGACCAAGAATTGAGTCGGTGATCTTGTCATTGGCCCTGTCGAAATATTTGGAAACCTGGCCCTGAGAAACGTTTGGAGAAGTACCAACCCAATAGATCGAATTGTATTTCCAATCCGCGGTCCTGATAGTGAATGTGTCTGTTATAACATTCGCGTTCCCTTTATCGCCTTTGGGACCGGCTGCCCCCGGAGGACCTGCTGGTCCGGCCGGACCCTGCGATCCGGTGTCCCCTTTTTTACAGGCGACCATTAAAAAAGATACCATAAGTAGAAGGAGGCTCGTGTGAAGGATTTTCTTTTGCATGACTAATTAGTTTCGACTAATATATCTGCAAAGTCTAAGACGTATCTGGGTAGTTGAGTCAGTTGTATTAATATTACTTGTTATTGGTGCTTTCGGTTAGTGGCTGACATTTTCACAGCAATACAATCATTGTAGTTCCTGTAGAATGCACACGCTGTCCGGGTTCCGGCGAATGCCAAATCTACCCATTTACCCCTAAAGTTATCGTGACAAATCCACTATCACCTTCTTCAGCGCGCTGGCCGCCAGGTGGAGGGAAGTCTGCCAATCCTCCGCGGCTCCGCCATCTGCGCCATCGGTTATGTATTTCAGACAAAGGAAGGGGATCCCTTCGCGCATCGCAACCCAGGCAATAGGGAATGCTTCCATATCAATCACATCATAAGCATCAACGGTATGCTCCGTCACAAAACAATCTCCTGTTCCACAAATGCCCTCTGCCAGGTCATTTACCGATAATCCATAATGCAGTATCGTCGGCCCTTCATAAAACGGAGTTTGAAATTTTTCAAAACCAAGTGCTGTTACATCCATATCACGCTGTACAAAACTGGTGCAGCAAACTATCGAACCACGCTGATGCACATTACTCCCCGCAGAACCGAGGTTGATTATCACAGAAGGCTTTCTTTCAAGGATCGCTTTTGTGAGATGATAGGTGGCATTGATCTTGCCTACCCCAATATAAACCGGTTCATATTCGGTAAATTCATGACTTGCTTCTGCTTCAAGTGCAAACACAAACAGGGGATCAGATTGCAGCAGGCTTTGTATATTTTGCGTAGATTCAGGGTAACTCATAATTCAATCGGTTCAGCGATATGAGTTGCAAAGTTAACAGCTTATTCTTTATTCAATTTCTTATATGCGTTTTAAAACGATCCTCCGTGCATTCCTTGTAGTGTTATTGATAGTTGTTGCTGTTGCCGTATTCTACGGTTGGCGTGCATTTCCCATTGCAACAGGATTTGGCGCGAAAGCTATGTGTTCTGCTATTTATGTTTCGGGACGTAACGAATCCGATATCAAAGCAGTTGATCTTAATTTCTTTCCGCTAAAATATGCAACGCTTGAAGTAAACAGCCAGGACTCATCAGTGACGTGTTCGCTTTTCGGTCTCGCAAAAAAGAAGGCAATATTCCGCTCAGGCGTGGGCGCAACCCTTGTGAATGACACCAGCGAAGCAAACCTGAGAAAACAAATCTTCAATATACCGGGAAAACCTTCACTGTTAACAGATACCATATCCTGGCCTTCAGGTGATAAAATCACAGATAGCTTTCCCGCATCAGTAGATTCGCTGAGCCTTGCTGCGGCTATAGATGTTATCTTCAGAAATCCCGATACACCGCAAACAAATCATACACGGGCATTGATTGTTTTATATAACGGTCGCATCATTGCAGAACGTTATGCACCCGGCTTTACAAAACAAACAAAATTACCTGGTTGGAGCATGGCCAAAAGTGTTACCAGCGCTTTAACCGGTCTCGTTGTAGAACAAGGTAAACTCAATATTTCAGAGCCTGCATCAGTTCCTGAATGGAGTGAAAGTTCTGATCCGCGTCATGCTATAAAACTTGTCGATATACTTCAGCAGTCAAGCGGTCTCGACTTCAGTGAACAGTACAATGTTCCCGCTGATGCAAACCGTATGTTGTTTATGGAAAGCAATGCTGCCGCATTTACAGCTTCGCATAAGGCTGACCGTAAGCCCGGAACTCATTTCAGGTACAGCAGCGGAAACACAAATCTTATTTCACGCATTTTGCGCGACAAACTTGGTGATGATGCTTACTATGCCTTGCCTTACACCGGTCTCTTTTATAAGATCGGCATGTATAACACAATACTTGAACCGGATGCCTCAGGGAACTTTGTAGGTTCTTCATTTTGTTTCGCAACAGCCCGTGATTGGGCCCGGTTCGGTCTTCTGTATCTCAACAACGGAAACTGGAATGGTGAACAGGTTTTGAATGCTGACTGGATAAAGCAATCGATCGCACCGGCACCTGCAGCCGAAATGGGCGAATATGGTTTTCAATGGTGGCTAAACGCAGGGCAAAAAAATCATCCCGAGAACAGGACCTTTCCTGAGCTGCCGGCTGATATGTATTGGGCAGATGGCTTTGAAGGACAAAACGTTTTTGTGATCCCATCAAAAAAGCTGGTGGTTGTAAGGCTTGGTCTCACACGTACAAAATTTTGGGGTGAACATGAATTTTTAAAGTCACTTATCCGTTCAGTTGACAAAGTTGCTTTGTAACTTAGTGTCTTACGGCATGATTTTTAAATAAATAGTCATGCAATTTTTTTCTATAGTTTACTGTCCCTGACCAACCGACTAAACGTTAAACGCTTAGTTACACACCATGAATGAAAACACTTATCCATTTCTGAACGGTGGGGGTGAGATGGGATCCCTTATCAGGACTTTCAATTGGTCGCAAACCAGCGTGGGTGATCCTTCCGTGTGGCCATCGAGCCTGCGCACTACTTTAAGCATCGTCATTAACTCTAAGTTCCCCATGTTTTTATTCTGGGGAAAAGATCACATCAGTTTTTACAATGATGCATTCAGACCGAGCCTGGGAATTAACGGCAAACATCCGTCGGTATTAGGAATGAAAGGCGAGCAGGCATGGGCCGAATCCTGGAGTGTGATCGGACCAATGCTTCAGACGATTTTCGCGGGTGGCGAAGTGCCTCTGGTGGAGGATCAGATGCTTTCCAACTACAGGAACGGAAAGCTGGAAGATGTTTACTGGACCTTCAGCTACAGCCCTGTAAAAAGTGATTCAGGTGTAGTTGAGGGTGTGATGGTAACCTGTATAGAAACTACAACTTCAGTTCTTGACAGACAAAACATTTCAAAAAGCGCCGAAGAATACAAAGCCCTGGTTGAAAATACTCCTGATCTTATTTCGAGGTGGGATTCACAGCATCAGCTTCGGTATGCGAACACGGCATTTATAAATAAGGTTGGAAATGTTATTGGAAAAAATAATTCAGAGATGGGTCAGCCTGCACAGGTTGCCGCTGAATTTCGAAAAGCATTAGACAGGGTGTTTGAAACCGGTTCTCCTGCGGAACATTTCAATGTGGTTCATGGTGAATCAACAAAGGCATATTATCATATGCGTCTTGTACCCGAATTCTCAGATGACGCATCACTGAACACGGTACTATGCATTGCGCGCGACATAACCTCGCTCACTGAAAGTGAAACAAGATTCCAGAACCTGTTAAGGGAAGCTACTGTCGGACTTATCGTTCTTGAGGGCGAAGAGATGGTTGTATCAGTTGTGAATGATGCGTTTGGAAAGATTATTGGTCATACGGTTGAGGCCATGCTGAACAAACCTCTATTTGATGTAATCCCAAAAGCAGCCGCATTTTACCGACCTATAGTTGACAAGGTTTTACATACCGGGCAGAATTATCACCTCGACGAATCTCCTTACGAAGTGCTTTCAGAAACAGGCGAGCTTATAAGAGGCTACGTGAGTCTCGTCTATCAACCCTATCGTTCTGAAGGTGGTGATGTTACCGGGGTAATGATTGTTTGCAACGATATCACAACTCTTGTACTCGCAAAGCAAAAAATAGCAGAAAGTGAAGAAAAGTTGCGTGGAGTTATTGCAGCAGCACCGGCGGGCATCGCTTTATTTATTGGTCGTGATCTTATCATCGAAAGTGCTAATCAGACATTTATCGATATCATCGGTAAGGGCCCTTCGATTGAAGGTTTGCCTTTGCGGGAAGCAATGCCCGAACTTACTTCCGAGGGCCAGCCATTTTTAAAAATTCTTGATAATGTTTTCACAACAGGTGTTCCATTTGTTTCCCCGGCGTCACTTGTTAAGATTGTTAAGAACGGTGTTCTGAATGATAATTATTACAATATATCCTATACGCCGCTTCGTAACGCTTCCGGCGAAATTTATGCGATACTTGATATCGCAATCGACGTAACAGAACAGGTCAGGGCACAGCAGGAACTTGATGAAAAATCAAGAGAGCTTGAGCTCGCTATGGACATTGGCAGTATCGGGAGCTTCCGGGTTTCCCTGTCCACCATGACATCGTACTACACCAATCGAATTGCGCAGTGGTTCAATATTGATCCTTCTGGTGTGTCATTTTTCGATACCACTGCAAAAATGCATGAAGATGATCGCCTTGTCGTAGAAGCGGCAATCAAAAAATCAATAGAATCAGAAACGGATGGCTTTCACGATCTCACCTACAGAGTGGTCGATGAAGTAGCGGGCGGCTACCGGTATCTTCATTCAATGGGACAGGTACACCGCATAGACGGAAAACCTTCTTCCATCACGGGTGTGATACAGGATGTAACGGCTGCGGTGGAAAGTACACGCGCTCTTGAAGCAAGCGAGAATCGTTTAAAAAGTATCATTGAACAATCGCCTGTAGCAATGCTTGTAATGCGTGGCGACCAGTTTATTATCGACCAGATTAATGCACCTATGCTTTTATTGATAGGGCAGGATAAATCCGTTATTGGAAAATCTTTAATCGATGTATTACCTGAGATCAGGAATGAAGCTGCATGGGAACTGACACAAAAAATTTATTTTGAAGGTGTTGATTTTTCCGGTCATGAAGTGATGGTAACGCACAGTCGCGGAGAAAAAATCAGCAATCATTTCTATAACCTCGAGTACCGCCCGTTGAGGGAAGGTGATAAGATCACCGGTGTTATCCAGGTTGTAAGTGATATCACCGAGCAGGTCATCGCGAGAAAAGCGGTAGAGGCAAAAGAAGCTGCACTCAGAAATGCTACCGAACTTGCCCAACTTGCAAACTGGCGGGTCGACCTGGTAACCAACCAGGCACATTATTCTGATCGTATGGCTGATTGGGTAGGACTTAAAGAAAAAACTTTTGATCTTGCCGGCTCATCTATCATACATCCGCGCGACAGAGAAAGCGTTGCTGCAGGCATCAGGATTGCACTCGAACCGGGAAGTTCCGGAATTTTTGATGAGACTTATTCTATCGTTCATATAAAGACCGGGCAGCGAAGGATCATCCATGCCATCGGCAATGTTGAGTATGATGAAAAGGGTACTCCGGTTGCCATCAATGGTACCGCGCAGGATGTCACTATACAAATGGAATTGCAGGTTGCGCTTGAGTCAGAAGTTCAAAAACGCACTGAAGAACTTGCAGCTGCAATTGAAGAACTGCGGGCAACAAACGAAGAGCTTGAAGAATCAAATCAATTGCTTCTTCACAGCAATGATGAGCTTGCTCAATACGCTTATGTTGCAAGCCATGATCTCCAGGAGCCACTTAGAAAAATCCGTGTATTTACCGGCATGCTTGATGTTGACGGAGAAAAATCTTCCCGTAATGCAGGTATCATACATAAGATCAATACCTCTGCAACAAGAATGACTTTGCTGATCCAGGATCTGCTGACATTCTCCCGACTTCTGAATTCGGATAATATTTTACGCGAGGTGTCGCTTGAGGAAATCGTTCGGGCAGTGTGGGATGACTTTGAATTGATCGTTGATGAAAAGAATGCAAACATCGAGATTGCATCACTTCCTGTTATCCAGGCAGTCAGCCTGCAGATGAATCAGCTGTTTTATAATCTGATCAATAATGCATTGAAGTTTACAGATCAGGAACGAAAACCCGCGATTGTGGTCAGGTCTTCACCAATGTCAACAGACGAAATTCTGAAATACATTCCAAAGCCTCTTTCATTTGCCAACTATCATCATCTGACTATTGCTGATAATGGTATTGGTTTCGAAATGGAGTATTACGAGCAAATTTTTGAAGTGTTTAAACGGCTTCATGCGCGTGATAATTATCCTGGTTCAGGAATTGGTCTTGCGCTTTGCCGCCGGATAGTTGGTAATCACAATGGTTTTCTGTTTGCTGAATCAGAAGTTGGTAAGGGCAGTGTATTTCATGTGATCTTACCGGACAGACAGCGGGAAGAATAGAGGCCTGAATGTTTACCGTTGATTTATTGACCTGATTATGCAAACTCTCCCTGCAAATCTCTTATTGCCCATTCAGACATTGATCTGATAATTGGTATCAACCCAACTCCTGCTTTACTTAATTCATAAGTTACATACGGTGGGACCACAGGCTTCGCAGTTCTTACAACGAGCAGATCAGTTTCCAGTTGCTTGAGATGCTGTATCAGCATTTTTTCAGAAATAGCAGGGATTGCCTTTTTCAATTCACTATAACGTTTGGACCCACTGATCAGATGATGAAGGATGATGGGTTTCCAATAGCCACCAATACGCTCCATCACATATGTGACCGGGCACTGATCAAGTGCAAACTTTTTATTTTCCTGGATACTTGATGCTTCTTTTACTGCTGTCATGATTCAAAGATACACACTTTCGGGTAAGTACTTGCCTAAAAGTAAGTACAAACTTAGCTTTGCTTCATCAAATCAAAAACGCTAAAAAGTAAAGCAATGAAAAACATCACAATTACCGGTTCACTTGGAAATGTAGGCCGCAACCTCGCAACAATCCTTACACAAAATGGTCATAATGTCACAGTTGTAACAAGCTCCCAGGATCGCGTAGCAGAAATCGAAGGACTTGGTGCGAAGGCCGCGGTGGCGCTGATCAACGATACCGCAGCTTTAACCAGGGCTTTCGACGGAGCAGATGCAGTTTTCGCGATGACTCCTCCGGCGCGGGGCGGCAGTAATGACATTTCCAATACGGTTCAGGCGGGACAGGCACTCGCCGATGCATTTGTAAATGCCGGGATCAAAAGGGTTGTAATGCTTAGCAGCCTTGGCGCTGATCAACCATCTGGTACCGGACCGATTGTCGGAGTTCATGGTGTGGAAGAAATCTACAGGAAGCTCAATGGTATCAGCATAACTTTTCTTCGCGCAGGGTTATTTTATTACAACTTGTTTGGCAACCTGGCAATGATCCAGAACGCACACATGCTCGGCGCTAATTATCCGGGGGACGTTGCGGTACCCTTTGCGCATCCAAAAGATATCGCGGCAGCTGCTGCAGAGGAACTGACTTTAGCAAAAGACGGACATGATACAAGATTTATAGTAAGTGATCTTCGCAAGCCCCGTGAGTATGCGAAAATACTGGGAGCAGCGCTTGGCCAGCCAGAACTGCCATGGATCGAATTTACAGACGAGCAGGCGCTTGAAGGTATGACCAACGCCGGAGTACCTGGCGAACTCGCAAAACTGTTTACTGAGATGGGCAATGGTATACGTACCGGCAAGTTTAGTTCAGCCTGGCTCGCAGCAGGCGCGCAGGTTGATGGCAAGATCAAATTTGAAGCATTTGCAGAAGAACTGAGCCGCTCCGCTTCATAAGGATCATTCATCAACCTCGTCTTCTACTTCAACCTTTTCGTCTTCAAATCCAAGGCTTTTAAGGATGGCGACACGTTTGGCACTGATTGCCGGGTCCGCTTTCTTTAAAAGCCTTTCTTTATCTGTGAAGTAATATTTGTATTTCGCCTTTGTAACGTTGATCTTAAAGTCTGTATTCTTTCCCGCAAGGTCAACACCTGTTTTAAACGGTACCGGTGATTTCAGAACTGAAATATGATAAGCATAACTAAGATCGAGATGTTGCACCCCACCCACTGCAAGCTTGTACCTGTCGATCTCTACCAGTGATGGCAGAATGTTCACATCGTTATTATCAAACTCCATTTCAACTGTGAGTTTTTCAATTGGATTTACTTCCTTGTTTTTGAACATCAGTGTTTTTGCCAGATCCCTGAATGTTGGTCCATCCAGCACCATAATATGCGCGGCCTTGAGCGCCGCGATACCCTTGAAAGATTTCATATCGATCTCAAGATTGTCATCAAGGACAGTCTTTCCTTTGATTCTGAATTCGGCCTTACCCACAAAGGAATTTGCCATAGGCATCAGCGTATCAAGTATCGGAAGAAACTGTCTCAGCTTATTCAATTCGATCTGGCTGAGATAAAATGTAAAATCAATGACCGACTTTCCATCAGTTGATGGTATATAATCCAGCGTTGCATCAAGATCAGCAGCGAGAGTTTTCATTTTCAAATGCTCAAGCACCACCTTACCATTTTTAACTGTCATCTTTCCCCTTACATTGTCAAGATCAGAGCCACCGAAGTGTAACCGTTTTATGTTTGTTGTAAAATCAAAAGCAAGACTATCAGGAATTTTGAATCCATGTTTTGCATTTGCGCCGGGGCTATTACTGTTGGTGGTTTCTGCAACTTGTTGTGTCGCCGGAGTCTTTCCTCCACCCGCACTATCTTTCACTACTGCAGCCTCATCTTCAAACCCGGAAAATGCATTCATCAATTGATTTGCATTGATAAATTCTGATTCTACAAGGAGATTACCCTGAACTTTCTGACCATTGAATAAACCTCTTGCGTGTTCCAGCTTTCCACTGAAGATTACATCCGTCTCAAGATATTTAATATGTGCATGGTCAAGCATAAAATCATCATTCACAAAAGACAGCTTTGTGGCCGGCATTCTGATTGGTGCTTTTAACTTTGAAGTCCTTACGATCATTCTCTTGAAATCAAAACTTCCTTCAGGTTTCCATGTCTGACCCTTTCGTTTCTGCAGCTTTACATGAAAGTTCCCTTTTGATAGGCCAAGAAAATTCCGTGCGATCCTTACACCAGCACTGTCAATTACAAAATCTGTGTTTGCAAAAAGCGTTTTATTTGTCTTGTTTCCGGCGAGCCTGATCTTAAAATCTGCATTGGTTGCGATAACATTAAGCGAGTCTTTTTTTGAACTTGCTTTGAGTGCACGTAGCTGTGCGTTCAAACGAACTGCGAGTCCTGAATCCCGCGCCTTGTTGCCGCTTCCCTGAATATTTACAAACCCTGCGTTAAGGGTTATGTCGTCTTTGTAGTCGAGATGAATACTGTCAGCCAGCAGGCTAACCGTGTTCCTGTCAGAAAGTTTTTGATCACGATAAAAATGGATCAGATCCTTCATGAAAAAATTTCCTTTCAGTTTGAGGCCGCGAACAAGAATTTCTGCCGAATCGGGTTTTGACCGGGCTTCAAGTGCATTTAGTTCAGAATGTAGCGCAAGCACATAACGTTTACTTTTATCAGGAGCCAGTGTTGCCTTTGTATCAAATGATACGGCTTCAAAATCAATCTGTTTCTTATAATGAAATGAAGTCTCATCCATCTGCAGCACTACTTCATTTTTCCTGACCGGTGCTGTTTCTCGCGCAAGTTTGAGATCAAGATTTTTTGAATGAAGTAAGAAGCTATCCTGGCTGTCGTCAACCACCAGGTTCACGAGCTTTGCGGTTCCGGAGATATTAATGCGATCAAACT
>JBEVNF010000359.1:0-9364 GCA_040508255.1 Flavitalea sp. | reverse complement strand
CGTAGTGTACAGCAGGAGTGATCTGTTCAAGGCCGGCGACGAAGTGTTTGGGTTTATGGGTGCGCTCACCGGTGGCGCGTATGCTGATGAAATAGTTATCAATGCCGATAATGCGTGTTTGAAACCTGCGGGCCTTAGCTTTACCGAAGCCGCAGCGCTTGGCCTTGCCGGCACAACGGCATGGCAGGGTTTGTTGAAAGAAGGTAATCTTCGTTCGCGAAAAGACATTCTTATTAATGGATGCACAGGTGGCGTTGGCTGTATCGCTGTTCAGATCGCAAAGAGTCTTGGCATTCATATCACCGGCCGATGTAATCCAAAGAATTTTGAATTTGCAAAGCAGCTGGGCTGTGATGAAGTGTTGAGCTATGAGGACCGGCTTCCGACTGTTGTAAAATATGACCTGATCTTTGATGCTGCGGGCAGGCTTACCCTCACCGACATCTCAGAAAATCTTACGGAGAATGGTGTATTCGTTGCAACAAAAGGAAACCTGGAATCGGTAACCGGTGTCATAAATACCGCTAAAGATCTACTGTTCAAAAACAAAATGAAACTTGTAAAAGTCAGTCCCGATGAAGTTGCATTAAACGGTATAAAGGACCTTGCAGAGTCAGGACAACTCAAATCTTACATCGCCGCAACATTTCCACTTGAGCAGGCAGGAGAGGCTCACAGAATGCTTGAGCGTGGAGGTTTTGTTGGTAAGATTGCGATCAGTATCGACTAACCACCGAACTTATTGTAAACTGAGGCTGCCCATCTTCGTGGCATCACTCTTAAGAAACCGGACATGATCTTTGGAACCGTACCGGGAACAATCATCATACGTCCGGCTAAAGTTTTCTTCACTGCGATCTCCCCTACCCGCATGGGTGGCACGGCCATCAGATTACCCATAAAACCGAGCCGCTTCTTTGTTTCTTTTACAATGGATGGTTTTGTATATACAGGACCAGGTGCAAGACAACTTACACTGATGCCACGGTCTTTCAACTGGTATCTTAATGAATAGGAAAAAAACGTAACCGCAGATTTAGTTGCAGAATACATATTCTTTTGCGGGATCGGTGCGAAACCAGCCATGCTGCTGACATTCATCACATAAGATGGAGCATTGGCCTCAAGTAATGGCAGCAGGTTCATGGTAAGTGTCATACCTGGTTTGATGTTGAGATCAATCATATAGTTCAGCGAATCAACAGGCAGTTGCAGATAATCCCTGGAACCTCCGATGCCGACAATATTGCAAAGCACTCTTACAGGGAGTTTTCGCCCAAGACAATAATCACTTACAGCTTTGATTGACTCCTGCCTGCTGAGATCGTAGGATAGTATATCAACCTTCACTTTGTATTTACTCTCTATCTCGTGTTTTACTTTCTGAAGTGTGTCCTCATCGCGGGCGATGATTACAAGGTTAAAATGGCGTTTGGCGAGCGCAACCGAGATTCCGTATCCAAAACCTTTGCTACCACCGGCAACAACGGCATACGGATATTTGTCAGCAGGATCCTGGCCAAAAAGAAAGTTGCCGCAAAAAATGATGAAAAGCAGTATACTTGGTCTTAGCATATTTTGTCTTCAAAAAATATATGCCAGCAAATTATGAGTGATTCAAATACTGAACGATGGATGGCGGGACCTGTTGAAAATGTACCTCCTTTATTGCAGCCCGTTGCGCATGCATTGCTGCAGGCAGATAAAGAAATTCATGAACTGATGGTTGGTTTTCCAGCTGAAAAAATGTGGGAGAAGCTTAATGAAATGGCTTCAGTGGGATTTCACCTGCAACATATCAAAGGGTTTCTTGACCGGTTATTTACATATGCCCGGGCTGAAACCCTGAGCGAAGAACAGTTCGCATATCTGAAAAATGAAGGGGTACCTACTGATGAAGATGTGCTTAAAGCAATGCATGAGCAGGTTTTGCAATCGGTGTCAGCACTTGCTGATTTTGACGAAACCAGGCTCACTGAGTTTCGGGGTGTAGGCAGAAAGCAATTGCCTTCTACAGTTATAGGATTACTGTTCCATTCCGCTGAACACATGATGCGCCATACCGGACAACTTCATGTTACGGTGAGGTGTTTGCGCAAATAAAAAATCGGCTGATCTTTTTGGACCAACCGATTTTTTAATGACTCAGACTTTATTGTCTCTGAGCATATGCATAGCCATGCACGGTTGTCAGCAAATCTTTTAAGACTGAAACTGCTTCACCGAGATAAATATCTTTTTTCAGACTATTGAGCCAGAAACGATTGTTCTCTTTTCTGAATGTTTCTTTTTGCGCAATAGCATCAGCATCTTCTTTTGTATTGTGGACCGCAAGTTCGGTTTTCAGCGAACTTGAGCTACGAACCTCACGGATTGCTTTGTTAAGCTGGCTGCGGTTTTCGCGGTATTTATCTATCTGAAGAGAGTAGACACTTTTTGTGTTATCCAACCAGTTAATATTATTGGTCAGGTTCCTGAAATTTGTATCAATGCTTACTCTTTGTTCACTCTTCCTGCGGAGTACACCAATATAACTTGTATCGGCAGCAGGTGAATACAAAGCCTGGCGGATGGTATCCCATGGCAATGCGTTTGGATTATAACGTTCCTGCACATGCGAAAGCTTATTAAAGCCTGGCAGAACGATATCAGGCGATACACCCTTGATCTGCGTAGCACCACCGTTTACACGATAGTACTTTTGAATGGTAAGATGCAAGGTTCCAAGATCGATATCCTTTGCTTTTGGATCTTTACCGGGTACCGAGTATGCACGCTGAACAGTTCCCTTACCATAAGTATTCGCACTTCCTACGATCACACCACGTTTGTAATCCTGTATGGCGGCAGCAAAGATCTCAGAGGCAGATGCACTGTATTCATTCACGAGTACCACGAGTGGTCCGTCATAAAGAATGCTTTTATTTTTCACACCGTCAGCTTCAGGTGCAGCATCACGAGCCTTAACCTGAACAACCGGCCCTTCTTTCATAAATAATCCAACCATCCGGATCACTTCGCCAAGGCTCCCACCACCGTTATCACGCACATCAAGCACAATGCCTTTCACATTTTCCATCTTCAGCTTGATCACTTCTTTCGCTACGTCGAAGGCACAACTGCGACCATTGTCATCACCAAAGCTTGTATAGAATTTTGGCAGATAGATATATCCGATCTTGATCGAATCTCCATCTGAGACATTATCAATCACCGCACTCTTTACAAAAGTATCTTCCAGCTGAAGCGCATCCCTTGCAAGCGCTACATGTTTTACTTTACCATCTGCTTTGCGGAAACCAACAGTTACCACGGTTCCTTTTTTACCACGGATGAGTTTGATAACTTCCTGCATGGATAAACCTTCGGTTGTCTGAACCTTTTCTTTTCCTTCTGCTACTGAAACGATCACATCGCCTTTTTCAACCTGGCCGGATCTCCAGACGGGACCACCGATCATAGGTTCTGAAACGATTACTTTACCATCGCTCTCCTGCAACACTGCACCAATACCATAATAGATCCCGCTGAGACTTTCCTGGAACTCACGACGATCAACCGGCAGGAAATAACCGGAGTGCGGATCCATCAGACGCACTATAGCATTTACATACTGACCGAAATTATCCTGCTCTGTTGCGCTTTCAAGCAGTCGTTTAAAATTTCTTTGTTGTGCACGGTTTACAAATTCGCGTGCCTTTCTTTCTACTGCTGTATCTATTTTGTTGCCGAGTGTTTTTGCAACGCTGTCATCCAGCATATCCTCATAAGCACCCAGCACAGAGTAGGTCATATACCTGCGCCATACATCTTCCTTATCTTTTTGTGTAACGGGGAACGCGAGACTATCGCGATCTGAATTGTATTGTTCGTCTTTATCAAACTTAAATGATGTTTTTAGCAAACGTGCAGAAAGTTCCTGGCTTTCGGTTATACGTTGACGGTAAACGCTGTTGACGGCACGGAAGAATGTAAGCTTCTCTCCCCTGATCTCATCATCGATCTTTGTTTCCCATTTTCTGAAAGAATCAATATCAGACTTGATAAATATGAACTTGCCCGGATCGAGGGCCTCGAAATAACTTTTAAAAACTTCTTTTGAGAAAGCATCATTGAACACCTTTGGCTGGTAGTGAATATATTCCACCATCTTGCCTATGTTGTGAACGATCTCGTCGTAATTTTCTGCTACCTTTTCTTTCTGAGCAATACCAAACAGAGGTAAAAATGCAATGATCACTGCAATTAGCGAGCATCTCCGGTTTTTAAATATTATCATTTGCTGATCAGTTGTAAGTCTCTAAATATACCAAATTTGTGCCCTGGAGGGCAGCTTTCAATGATACAAAATAAGAACGGAAAATTCCAATGTCGGGGCGTCGGAAAAGCCCTATTGGCCTGTAATTGGCTATATCTTAACGGTGTTTCAAAGGCTCGCCTTTGCGAAAACCCATTTAGGAAGCACGCTTATTACCTTCAGATCGCGGCTGATCGATGTCTCATTATCAAGAAAACCAAATACATCTGAGATCCTGTTCTTCCTGAATAGTTCCGTAAATACAAACGCTCCCTGTAGCTTTTTGTTTGCGAGCACGTTGAGTAAGGTACGATCGTACCATCTGAATTTCCTGTCTGTAAAGGTTTCCTCCCTGACAGGAAATTGCCCGGCCTTCAGCAGTTCAATGACCAAAGCAGCATGTTTCTGGATAAATGTGAAGGTATAGCCTGAGGAAGGTTTTGTTTGTCCACCAGCGGTTCCGATGTTGATGATACTGCCTTCACGTGCAGGGAATTTATAACTGGTCATCGGAATAATTCCAAACTCAGTGGCTTCGGTGCGATAATCTGAAAGTTTAAGATGGCTGGCAATATAATCATCAAGTGCAGCATCATATTGTTCCTGCTTCAGGAGATCACCCGTAAACAAAGTGTATTCAACGAGTGCTTTCCGTGGAGATACCGGCAATGTATACACGAAACTTGTACCTGCATCCTGGCTGATCCTGAAATCCATAAGGGTTCCGGTTGACGGATCAAATACATCATGATCAGTCTCGATCAGGCGACCTTTGAAATGTTGCAGAAGATAATGATCTTTTTTTGACAGTTTGTTCCTGATCTCATTACCATTCAACATCACACTGTTGAACACATAACGTGCAGTAAATTTTCCTGAAGCAGTTTTAACAAAGGGAACCACATCATCGTTACCTGTTGATATGATCTCTTCATGAAGGATTGAGATGTTGCTGTTGGCGAAAATAATACCATGACAATAGTGATAGAAGTCTATACCACGGATCATTTTGTATTCGAAAGGGCTCAGGGTATGAGTTTCATTGTAATGATCACCCGCTATTGAAAGCTTCTGCCACTTATGATGAACGATCGGCTCAAATCGCCCCGCAGCTTTTTCCCAGAAGCACCAGGTGCGGTCATTCTCCTGTTTGAGCGATCTATCGATCAGCAAAATTCTTTTATCGGCAAAGAAAGGATCCTCACACATCCGCACAAGCAGGCTCAAAGCAGCGCAGCCACCACCGGAAAAAATGTAATCGAAATGTTTCATTCAGCCAGGCCTGTTTTTGCAATGGCCTTATCTTCCCTTTGCTTTTTCTTGTCGCGCCTGATCTTATCCCAGTAACGCTTGTGTACGATCAGCATTCCGAAGCATTCACCATCATGTTTTCCAAGATGTTTGTGATGCATTTTATGACCCCAGCGGATCGCTTTGATGTAGGTATTGTTTGATCGCGAGAACCATTTGAACCGTTGATGTATGATCACATCATGAACCATAAAATATGCAAATCCATATGCCATCACTCCGTAACAGATCGCCTGGAGCCAATAGATATCATAGATAGTTCCAAACAGAATTCCAAAGAAGGTTGGTATACCAAAGATCAGAAAGAAAGCATCATTCTTCTCAAAGAAGCCGGGTCCTTTCTGGTGATGATCTTCATGGAGGTACCAGAGAAAGCCATGCATAATGAACCGATGCGTGAGCCAGGTTATTCCCTCCATGATCGCAAAAGTGCCTATAAATATTCCTATGAAAGCCAAAGGATGCATACCATTCGTTTTGAAATTGAATAATCAGGAAGCCGAACCTGCGGTCTGCATAATTGCTTTCACTTTCGGGAAAGCAATATGGAACCACGAAGTGTATTTCGACGGATGGGATAGCAGGGATGCTTCAATTGCTTCAATGCTCATGTAACAATAATCAGCCACTTCTGAAGGGTTAGGAGAAACCTTCCCCTCGTACATGCCTGTAAACACATGATCAAATTCATGTTCGGTGAGCCCGTTATCATAGGGTGACCTGTATGTAAATGAAAACACTTTTTCAAGTGCCACATCAAAACCCATTTCTTCCTGCAACCTGCGATGCGCACCATCTGCTGTTTCTTCCCCGGGATATGGATGACTGCAACAGGTATTTGTCCATAAACCCGCGCTGTGATATTTATTCATTGCGCGACGCTGTAACAACATATCACCTTTGCTGTTGAAGATAAACACACTAAAGGCGCGGTGTAAAAGGGCCTTCTGGTGTGCTTCTATCTTTTCCATCGTTCCCAGCATTTCATCCTGCTCATTTACCAGTATTACCTCATTAACAGCCGTCATAAACCGATTACAATAAATTCAATTGATTTTTTAAACCGGCCCTCATCACGATCATTGCTTTACGATAGTTCGGAATCCGAACACGTTCGTCAAGTATACGCGAAGGCTGCAGTCTTTTTATTTTATTGAACAGTGAATAATAATATTTGTATGCAACATACACTCCAAATTTGGCTTTCCATGGCAATCTTACAATTCCATGATATGCCTGTCTGAAATCTTCTGCAATATCGTCTTCAATTTCTTTTTTGTTCGCGCTGGTGAAATTGCGAAAATCAACTCCCGGGAAATAAGTTCTGTTAAGTAACTCGTGATCATTTTTTACATCCCGCAGGAAATTAACCTTCTGAAATGCGGCACCAAGGGCTTTCGCTGAAGCTTCGAGCTGATCATATTTTGCACGATCACCATCGCAAAACACATACAGGCACATCAGTCCAACAGACTCGGCACTGCCATATATATACTCATCATAAACACTCTGAGTATAAAATTGTTCCCCGAGATCCATTTCCATGCTGTCGAAAAACGCATGAATAAGTCTGTGATCTATCCCATACTGATTAACTGTAAGTTGAAAACTGTGTAAGATCGGGTTGAGGCTGATGCGTCTCTCTATTGCTTCGAAAGTTGCCTGGCGAAATTCGGCCAGCAAAACTTTTTTGTCATAGTCATGAAAAGTGTCGACGATCTCGTCGGCAAAACGCACAAGACCGTAGATATTCCTGATGGGGGCGCGCAGATCAAGATTCAGGAGATTGATAGCCGATGAAAATGAGCTGCTGTATTCCGAAGTTGTAATACCGCTGCACATCTGGCTAACCTTATGAAATAATGGCATCATGCTGTAAACAATTTAACGTATTTCGGGATTTCCACCTTGCCCGATTTTAGCCTTTTGCGCAATTTCTACTAGTGTTGATCCCTGTTAACCAGTAATTTACTCACAGAAGCTTTTTTACCAAAAGCTTGTTTAATTATTGGCTTTTCAAAAAGGGCAAAACTTAAACACAAGGAGATCAGCGACCTGCGATCTTTTTCAAAATCAGTGTTGCGACAACTTCCCCACTTACCAGGCTTGGTGGTACACCAGGTCCCGGTACTGTGAGTTGCCCTGCGTAAAACAGGTTGGTGATCTTTTTGCTTTTACATGAGGGTTTGAGGATCGCGGTCTGTCGAAGGGTGTTTGCGAGACCATACGCATTGCCCCTGAAAGAATGATAATTACTTACGAAGTCGGAATAGGCAAACGATTTTTTGAATACGATTGAATCGCGGATCTTCTGGCCTGTTCTTTTTTCAAACCGGGTGAGCACCTGGTCGAAATACTTCGCTCGTATTGATTCGGTATCATTTTCCAGGCCAGCGGCAACCGGAATGAGGAAGAAGAGATTTTCATGTCCATCGGGCGCCGCCTTAGGATCTGTTACGGATGAAGCACAAACATAAAAAAGTGGATCAGCGGGCCATGAAGGGTCGGTGTATATCTCCGCTGCGTGCTGGTCAAAATCGGAATCAAAAAATAATGAGTGATGCTGAATACCTTCCAGTTTTTTATTGAGTCCAACATAATATAAAAGGCATGATGGTGCAAGACTTCGCGATTGCCAGTATGATTCTGTGTAACTGCGGTATGCATCCGGCAATAACTTCTGTTCGATATGATGATAATCAGCCGCACCTATCACGTGATCCGCTTTGTAGGTATTTTTCTTTGAAACTACAGACTCTATAATTTTATCAATAACCTTTATCCCGATTACCTCTTCATCAAACCTGAATTCAACACCCAGCTCCAACGCAAGCGCATACATCGCTTCCACAATGCTGTACATTCCGCCTTCAGGATACCAGGTGCCACCCACTATGTCGGCGTAATTCATCAGGCTGTAAAGAGCGGGTGTGTCCTTTGCGGTGGCGCCAAGAAAAAGAACGGGAAACTTCAGCATCTGCCGAAGTTTCGGATGTTTGAAAAGCTTGTCGACATGCTTTTCCATACTTGTCAGCAGATCAAGTCTGAATGCACCTTTCACCACATCCATGTCTGCAAACTCAAGCAATGATAAACCTGGTTTGTAAACAAGTTTCTGCATCCCCACACGATACTTATATTCCGCTTCTTCCAGGAAAACATCGAGGTTTGCAGCACTGCCCTTCTCTATCGATTCGAACAAATCACGCATCTGCTGAAGATTCGCAGGCAGGTCAGTGTGTTCATCGGGCCAGTAAATTCTGTAGGAAGGATCAAGTCGTTTGATGCTGTAGTAATCGCTGGTTTTCTTTCCAAACTTTGCAAAGAAATTATCAAACACATCAGGCATCCAGTACCAACTTGGACCCATGTCAAAAACGAAACCATCTGCTTTCAACTGCGCGGCCCGACCACCGGGTGTTGCTTGTTTTTCAAGCACGGTAACTTTCACGCCCGCCTTAGCAAGATGACAAGCTGCGGATAAGCCGGCAAAGCCAGCACCGATAACAATTGCAGAAGATGTATAAGAATTGATGTTGCCTGGTTGAATGATGATCAATCAAATTTCTATTGACAAATGAATGTCAATAATACTTCATTAAGCAACACGATGAAAAAGAAAAGGCATCCGTTTTTATGGATGCCTTTACAATTAATATCTGTTGATCTGGGTCTTGAGCAACTTCCGCGCGAAGTGAATGCGGCTCTTGATAGTACCCAAAGGTTCGTTCATCATCTTGCTTATTTCATGGTATT
>JBEVNF010000277.1:0-5665 GCA_040508255.1 Flavitalea sp. | reverse complement strand
ATGTCTTTTTCTTTTCAATCATCGCGTCATTATCGTTTCCGCTGATTGAAATATTTACGTCATTACCGACAGTTACAACCCTGGTTGTTTTGAAATTCGTTTCGTAATTATAGGCCACTGCATTAGCGGCGTTTTGCTGAGCCTGTGCACCTGTTGCTGCAACCAGCATTGCAGACAAAGTGATAAACTTATATGATTTTAGAGTTGCTTTCATTTGTTCCGTTTTTAGATTGTTTGATTTGTTTGATTACCCTGAGTTGCTGGTTCAGAAGCTCCGTCTGCAGCTGGAGATTCTGTATCATCGCTTCCAGAAGTTGCTCGCGGTTTGGGTTAGCGGGCAGTTCCTTTTGAAGGGCGTTATATGAGCTGTCAAGATGATTGATGTCCTGCATGAACTGTTTGTAAAGCTCCGGTTGATCTTTACCGATCTGTTTCAGTTCATTTTGTTTGATCTCTATTAGTTGTGTGAAGTGGTATACTTCTTTTGCATAACCGGGATTGATCTCATCGAGCAGTTTGCGCTCTGTTATTGAATCAGGTATTGTATTCTGATGACCTTCTGTGTTTGAAGCAAGATCCTGTTTGCCGGATCTTACTGTAATGAACCAGGTGCCCGCTGCGATTGCAACCAGTACAGCTGCGGCTGCAACCAATCGTTTCATGTCAAGGACCCGGGCGGTTGTTTTTTTTTGAGCAACCGGCAGGTTCTTTTCAATGTTTGTCCAAAGCGCAGGAGGTGGAGTTGCGTCATCAAACTCGCTCCTGTTTTTGTCGATAAAATTTTCTAAACGTTTACTCATGATAATCCTCCTTGTTTTAGTAAGAACAACAGTTTCTGCTTTGCCCGGACATACTGCGTGCGCACCGTGTTGTGCGTGATGCCAAGTATTTCCGAGATCTCCTCGTGGTCATATCCTTCAAGCAGGTAGAGTGTAATCACTGTCCTGTAGCCGTCAGGTAATTGTTTGATCGAATCTTTTATAGCGTTAACCTTAAATTGAATTTCTTCTTCATCAATGCCATCGTCTTCGGGTTTGATATTGATCTCCGGGTGATCGATATCTACCAGGTCCATCTTTCTTTTCCTGAGAATATTGATGGATTTGTTGATAACGATACGTTTCAGCCAGGAGCCAAATGTTGACCTGTAATTGAAGTCGTTCAATGATCTGAAAGCGTCGGTAAAAGCTTCCTGCAACACATCTTCCGCATCGTCTGAATTGTTCACGATCCGCAGACTGGTATTGTACATCGCTTTTGAGTACTTATTATACAACGCCTGGAATCCGGGAACATGACCGCGCTTACACTGCTCTACCAGTTCATCATGTATGTAGTTTGCTGTAAGCTCCAAATGAAATCGTATTAAGTTGTTTGAATATAGAGACAAGGGTGTAAAATGGATGTTGCATAGGTGAGAATTTTTTTTGAAAAAACTTTTAGAGTAGTGTTGAGCGGTATTTTGTTGAGATGGAGCTAAGTTTGAAAGGAATATCAGTGCAGGCAGGTGTTTTGGTGGTTTATCAGGTGCAGGTTGCTAAACCCCCTCCTTCCGTCACGCCAAAGGCGTAACTTCCTCTTCCCCCAAGGGGAGAAAAAAACACCTAAATTTATCCCATGGCAGCACGTACTGATAATTTTACCGGCCCCGACTACTTTAAACTCGACGAACTCCTTACAGAAGAGCAGGTTATGATCCGGGAAACGGTCCGCTCCTATGTAAAAAAGGAAATTTCACCGATCATTGAGGACTATGCCCAGAAAGCTGAGTTCCCGCAGCAGATCATTAAACAACTCGGTGAACTCGGTTGTTTTGGTCCTACGGTGCCGGTTGAATACGGGGGAGGCGGACTGGATTATATCAGCTACGGTCTTATGATGCAGGAACTGGAAAGAGGGGATAGCGGTGTGCGTTCTACTGCTTCGGTACAGGGATCACTGGTAATGTTCCCGATCAACGAATTTGGAAGCGAGGAACAGAAGCATAAATATCTTCCGAAACTTGCCAGCGGTGAATGGCTTGGCTGTTTTGGTCTTACTGAACCGAATCATGGATCTGATCCGGGTGGTATGCTGACAACTATCAAAGATGCTGGAGATCACTACCTCGTGAACGGCGCAAAGATGTGGATCAGTAACGCTCCCTTTGCACAGGTTGCCGTGGTTTGGGGTAAAGATGACAATGGCGAAGTGAGAGGTATTATCCTCGAGCGCGGCATGGATGGTTTTACGACGCCCACCACTCATGGTAAATGGAGCTTGCGCGCTTCTGCAACAGGCGAGCTGGTGTTTGATAATGTAAAGGTTCCAAAAGAGAACCTGCTGCCAAAAGCTAAAGGATTGAAAGGTCCTTTGAGTTGTTTAACCAAGGCAAGGTTTGGTATTGCCTGGGGAACCGTTGGTGCTGCCATGGATTGTTATGATACAGCTTTGCAGTATAGTAAAGAACGTGTTCAGTTTGACAGACCGATCGGTGGCTTTCAGTTGCAGCAAAAAAAACTTGCTGAAATGATCACTGAGATCACAAAAGCGCAATTGCTGAACTGGAGACTCGGAGTGTTGATGAATGAAGGAAAGGCAACTCCGCAACAGGTTTCAATGGCGAAACGAAATGGTTGTGAAATAGCAACCAATATCGCGCGCGAAGCAAGACAAATGCTGGGCGGTATGGGTATCACCGGTGAATACCCGGTCATGCGTCATATCATGAATCTTGAAAGTGTAATTACTTATGAAGGAACCCACGACGTACATTTGCTGATCACAGGGATGGATGTTACGGGGTTTAATGCGTTTAAATAAGTCAGGGATTTTATATGCGAATATTCTTAATAGGTTTTATGGGGTCAGGGAAAACGCATTGGGGTAAACAGCTTTCGGAGCGACTTCAGATGCCGTTTTTTGATCTGGATGAAGTTATTATAAGAGAAGAGAACAGGTCAGTTTCAGATATTTTTACAGAGTCTGGTGAAGAGTATTTCCGTATGAAAGAAAAGGAAGTATTGGAAGGACTTGTAGATGATCATCTGTCTGTCATTATTTCCTGCGGCGGTGGTACTCCCTGCTTTTTCAATAATATTGAGTTTATGAAAAAGTACGGACTGGTTGTTTGGCTCAATACAAATGTGGATGTGCTTGGCAGCAGGCTTATGAAACAACGTAGTCATCGCCCGGTTCTGAATGGGATAAAAGATGACGAGCTACGAGCTTTCATTATTAAAAAAATGAATGAACGCAGGATGTATTATGAGCAGGCCGACCTGGTGATCGATAATGAGAATGATATGAGCATTTCAGAATTTGCGCAAATAATATTACATGCATAAAGGTTTTCTTGTTACTGCAAGTATTCTTGGTGCGTTGGCAGTGGCACTCGGCGCTTTTGGCGCACATGGTTTGAAAAAGATCGTTCCTCCCGAAACAGTGTCAACCTTCGAAACAGGAGTCAGATATCAATTTTATCATTGTTTCGCTTTATTTCTTGTAGCAATACTTGCGGAGAAATTTCCCGGCACGTGGATGAATTATGCAGGATATGCTTTCATCATTGGTATTATACTTTTTTCAGGTTCTTTATATGTGCTCACCTTGTTGAAAGCCACAGGTACAGTGGGTCTTTCAGGCATCGGTGCGGCTACACCGATCGGAGGATTATTTATGATCGCAGGATGGGTTTTAATGCTGCTGGCGTTTCTGAAGAAAGCCTAGATAGCTAATTCGAACCTTAATGTGGTTCCATTATTTTGTAAGATAGTCATCGTGCCACCGATGATCTCCATCCGTCGCCTCATATTGGCAAGGCCATTACCGAAGCGGCGGGTATTCTCAACATCCATTCCTTTACCATTGTCTGCAACTTCTACCACAAGCTGATCATTGTATGCGGTAATATTGATCACAACTTCTGTTGCCTGTGCATGTTTGATGATGTTTGTCAGCGACTCCTTCACTCCAAGAAAGATATTACGACGTTTCTCTCCGCTCATTTCAAGTTGAGGGATATTGGCAGGGGTGTTTACAATACAATCTATCGAGGTTCCATCAAAGTATTCAATAGCATTTGCCCTCAGATATGCTATCATACTTTCCAGTGTATCATTTGAACTCTTCATGGTCCAGATGATCGTATTCATTTTATTCAACAGCTCATTAGCTGAGTTTGAAATCTTGTCGATCTCGGGTAGCGATTGTGATTTCAGTTTACTTTTAACGATCTCACTCATCAGTCTTATCGCAGTAACACCTGAACCAAGTTCATCATGCATATCTGCAGAGATCCTGTCTCTTTCGCTTTGTTGGGCGGCCATAACAGCCATCTGCTTTTCAAATTCTTTTCTTTCGTTGTCACGTTTCAGGCGTTCGCGGTCGCGAACCTGTTCAACGATTTCAAGGCGATTTTTATACGATAAACCGGAGAGGAAAAACATCAGTTCAATTACAATGCCTATTTCATACCAGAACAATGGTCTGTTAAGTAATGAGAAATCCCGATCGTTGGTAAACCTGAAATTCGTGATCAGCATAATGAGTGAGATCGATCCGAAAACAACAACAGCAATGTTTCCGCGTACCGGGAACTTGATCAGTTTATCTTCATTGCGGGTGCCATAGATAATGAATATGACACCGATGATGAGGAAGCAGATCTTACTGAGATCTTCCATCATCTGAAGTATATAGTACTTCGAAGTCATGAAGTAAACACATGAGTAAATGATCATCATAACAATGATCAGGATCTGCCAGATACCAAATACTCTTTCAATAAAAGGATGTTTGGTTTTGGTACTCAGGAAGTTTCGCATGAAGCCGAGGTAGAAAAATACGGAAGCTCCCAATACCATCAGGTCGAGATACTCGGTATAGAAAAAGCTGAACCGGTTTAAGCTTGTGCCGAGAAATGAAATAAAGAATAACAACATTCCGGTTGCAAAAGCATACAGCGCGTAGTAGAGATATTCCAGGTTCTTGTTTTGCCAGAAAGCGGCGAATGAATAAAGGATCATCATCATCATCATGCCGGAAGCCAGATAGGTTACGATGTCCAGTTCTGAACGTTTCACAAGCGAGAGCGCTTTATGCTTATCAATATCTTCAATATTCATAAGCTGCGGTTCCAGCTTGTTCTGTGAAGAGCGCAAAAAACGAAGTTGAGCATAGATCACAGCATGCTCAAAAGGTTCAAGCGTGATAAGACGGTATCCGTCTATCTCAAGATCTTCAGGGACTGAATCCCTGATCGTGATCAATTGATTTGGTTGCGCAGGTGAGGCCTTGTAAAGAATGCATTCTGTGAATTGCGGGCCGGGATATAAGCCGATACATTTTCTTGCAGCCGTGTCGTTTCTTAATGTGAACCGAAGAAAAAGGGTTTTTTCCACCCAGCTTTTCGGCAGCCGCTTCAATGCGTTTTCAGGGATATTAGTGGCAAATGGCAGCCTTGTTATACTGTTATCCAGCATCGTTCCGGGAACTGCCAGTTCATATTTGACAATTTTTTCAATAGTAACAGGACGGTTGATATTGGATATCGCAATTTCAGGCTCTTGCGCCAATGCAGGATGGGGCAGGAGCGACCCCGCCAAAATTAAAGCCAGTGAAACTAAACCAAGCCATTTAACCGTTTGCAGTTGGGCGGTTAATGCGGCCGGTGTTGTGAATTTGC
>JBEVNF010000261.1:0-3530 GCA_040508255.1 Flavitalea sp. | reverse complement strand
AGTATCAGCTCCTTTGCTTTTTCCATTTTGGCTTTCTGGGTGAAGCCATAAACAGTTGTGCCAAACACTTTCTTGAAATGATCCTTCAGGTAACATTCGTTTGTTCCGACAAGATGCGCAAGTTCGATCAGCGAATAGTGATGTGAAAGATTATTGAGAATGATTGAACGTACCATGTACATTTTTTCGATCTCCACTGCTTTCAGTGAATAAGAATTGCCTTTTTCCTGCATTTCTTCAAACTGATCGAGCTGATGACCTAAAAGTTCAATCACCTTTGCTTCAACGAACAACCTCTTGTGAGAAGTTGCTGGTCTGGTGTTTGCGAACTTCTGCAGGATGAAAATACTCTGCTGGTAAATGTTCATATTCTTTTTAGCCAGCCATCCCGCATCAGAGCTGGTCATGGCTTTTTGAAATTGCTGGAGGATCCCGCTGTTCGAAGTCATTAGCCTGGTGAAGAAATCAGCGCTGAGGCTAATGATCACAAGATTTGTTGACTCTGAAGGATGCCATTCCATCATCATATCTCCGGCAGGCAGAAACAACACGTTATGGTGTGCCTTGTCAACCTTGTTCACGGTATCATTCAAATGATAAGTGATGCTTCCTTTAGTACAAAAGATCATCTGCACAGCCGGACGTATAGTTGTAACAATTAATTTTCTTGGAGTGGAAATGGAGATACTTCCTTCCCACACATGAATACCAGGCGTGATATAGGCATTGAAGCGACCCTTGTTCTGATCGAGAAAAAAATCATCTTCGGTTTCTACAAAAGTGTCATCAAAAACTTTCAGGAAATCCTCATACAGGAAAGTAACCGGTTTTTTTTCAAGCCTGTTGTATATCACATCAAGCTGTACCGGATTTATAGCGTTTTCTATCATAAAATTTGTTTGCAGGCAGGCGCAAATTTTAGGTTAATGTAATAAGCAGGAAATTACGCTATTTTTCAAACTGGGGGCTGATTTGGGATTAAAATGTGGTGAGAATAAGGCACCCCTTCTGAAACAGGAAGGGGTGCCTTAAGTGATCCCGTAATGGTTCTGCAATAATTTCTTCTAAGCCAAAAATTCCTTTGTAACCTCAATAGTTTTATCCAGATCCGGGATAGTCAGCGCATTATTCAGAAACCAACTCTCAAATGGAGAAGGAGGCAGGTAGATACCGTTCTTCAACATGAAATGGAAGTACTTCTTAAACTTCTCGTTATCAGCAGCTGCCGCACTTGCGAAATCAGTAACGGGAGCAGTTGAAAAATGCACACTGATCATAGATCCAAGACGATTGATCACATATGGGGTTCCGGATGCAGCAAGCACCTCATCAAGACCACGATGGAGGTAGGCTGTTTTGTCTGCAAGCTCTTCATAAATTGAAGTATTCGCTTTTAACTCCTGCAACATGGTGAAACCGGCAACCATGGCCAATGGGTTTCCACTGAGCGTGCCTGCCTGGTAAACATTGCCAAGCGGTGAGATCTGTTGCATGATCTCTTTTTTTCCTCCAAAGGCGCCAACCGGTAAACCGCCGCCGATCACCTTCCCATAGGTTACAAGATCAGCGTCAACGTCAAGGGCCTGCTGAGCACCGCCAGCTGCAAGTCTGAATCCTGTCATTACTTCATCAAATATGAATACGATCCCTTCACGATCACAGATGCGACGAAGTGCCTGTAAGAATCCTTTTTCGGGAAGAATACACCCCATGTTTCCGGCAACAGGCTCAATGATGATCGCTGCAATTGCTTTTGGATTTTCAGCAACTAATTTTTCGACGGCATCAAGATCGTTGTATGCGCAGGTAAGCGTGTCGTTTGAAACGCCTGCCGTGACGCCTGGCACAGTCTGGATATTAAATGTTGCCAAACCGCTTCCAGCCTTTACAAGAAATGCATCTGCATGACCATGATAACAACCTTCAAACTTGATGAATTTATTGCGGCCGGTATAACCACGTGCAAGACGTATCGCACTCATACATGCTTCTGTGCCGCTGTTCACCATTCTGATGAGATCAACATTCGGAACCATTGATTTGATGAGTTCCGCCATTTCAATTTCAAGCGCTGTTGGTGCACCAAAGGAAGTAGATAATGCTGCCTTTTCACAAATAGCCTTAACCACAGGTTCATAAGCATGACCAAGGATCATAGGACCCCAGCTCGCGATATAATCAATATACTTGTTGCCATCTGCATCGTACAGGTAAGCGCCTTTTGCTTTCTCTATAAATATCGGCTCTCCGCCAACACTTTTGAATGCACGAACGGGTGAGTTTACACCACCTGGTATTGATTCCTGTGCGCGTGTGAAGAGACGATGACTGTTCTGTGTGATCATTTTTGAAAACTGTTTTAGTATTAGCGTTGGATAGGGTAAGAAACCATCCCCTCCTGCGCTATCGCTTCGGGGCACAGCCTTGCCCCTCCCAGGAAAGGAGGGAAGATTTAGGAAATCAGTTTAATTGCATCCTTCGCGAAATAACTCGCGATCAGATTAGCACCCGCTCTTTTTATCGACATCAATGTTTCAAGTATCGCTTTATCCTCATTCAACCAACCCTTTTGCGCTGCTGCCTTGATCATGGCATATTCGCCGCTTACCTGGTATGCTGCAACAGGAACATCTGCTGCATCACGGATCTCACGTATAATATCAAGGTAGGCAAGTGCTGGTTTTATCATCAGTATATCAGCACCTTCATCAACATCCATCAATGATTCCTTGATTGCTTCACGACGATTTGCATAATCCATCTGGTAGGTTTTTTTATCGCCAAAACCAGGTGCACTATCGAGGGCGTCACGGAAGGGACCATAAAAACATGATGCATATTTTGCACTGTAACTCATGATGCCAACCTTTGAATATCCATTCTCTTCAAGACCCTGGCGCATTGCCATGATCCTTCCATCCATCATATCGCTCGGCGCAAGAAAATCAACACCTGCTTTTGCATGACTGAGACTCATCTGCACCAATGCATCGACGGTTGCATCGTTTACTATCTCACCGTTTTCAACAATCCCATCATGACCATAAGACGAATATGGATCGAGTGCGATATCGGTCATCACAAGCATACCAGGAACTGCATCTTTGATTGAGCGAATGCTGCGTTGCATAAGACCATCATCATTCCATGCTTCACGACCCGTGTTATCTTTTAATGCATCATCACATTTAATAAATAACAGCACACTGCACACACCAAGATCATAAAGCTCTTTTACCTCAAGCACGATGTTGTCGAGAGACATACGATAATAACCCGGCATTGAAGGGATCTCTGATTTTACAGAACTACCTTCTTCAATAAATAAAGGAACAATAAAGTCTGCCGGTCTCAGGCCGGTTTCTGTAACCATTGAACGGATCGCAGGTGATTGCCTGAGGATCCGGTTTCTTCTGATCAATTGCATATATGATTATTTAGATCCACTCACGCGGCCGGAGACAAACCTGTACAAGTTTATCTTCTTCAGTGCCCGGAGCAGGATGATAATTGTATTCGAACTTGACTGT
>JBEVNF010000257.1:0-3200 GCA_040508255.1 Flavitalea sp. | reverse complement strand
GCGATCAATTCGAACGTTTTGGCATCAAACACCTCAATAGAGCTCCTTCTGTTTTGCAGATCAGCATCAAGAAAATAAAGCGAAACCTTATGTTCTTTGTTATCGTTTACCCAAAGATCAAGGGTCATCGTTTGAAGACAAGCCAATGGATCTCTTGTTGCGATATAATAAAGATGACTCAAATCTTCAGATTGTAATACAGACTTTGCAGCCATAGCCGGGAGTGAATCCAGAGCGACCACAACAGTTTTTGGCAGTCGCACAGTAACGCTATCGATAAACGCCGGAAGTTTCTCGTTAAGACCAAACAGTTTGAATCCCTGCGATCCATACTTTGTTTTCCAGTTTCCTTTCGTGAGAGAGTCCTGTGAAAAATTGGTGATCCCGTAGTTATATTGATCGACCGGATTCGCGGCAACTGTAACGGCCTGCGTATATTTAACTGACACATTCCAATTACCTTCCGCAAGATTTTCTATGTAAAGGAATTCATCGTCAGACTTAAGATTGTTGAAAGATTTTTTCTCATTATTGATCGTCAATTCCGAAATCTTTTTCCCAAACAAAGGAACACCAACCTTACGCGCATGCGTACCCGAAGGAACAGCAAATGAGAATATGCCTGCTTTCCTGTCAATGCTAACTTTGATATTTCCCGATGGGGTTGGCATTTCACCGCTAACCTTTTGCAGGTTACCGATATGTGGTAATATATTAAAGCTTGCAAAACCAGGTGCCACCGGTATTATCCCCAAAATATTCTCACTCATCCATTTGGTTACACCGGCACCCCATGGATGCGCTATGCTTGTATAACCGCACTGATTGTTGGGCGGTGCATCATTCACTTTGAGTATCTGGTTCCATGATGGACGAAACACTTCGAAATAACTGGTGGCACCGTATTTTATCTGCTCACCCCAGTTATCATAAATAGTTTGAAATGCTTCTTTGTACGAACCTGAAAGCGACATTGCCTGCAGTATGAAATACTGGTTGAAAGGTGAATACGACAACCGTTTAACCCGATCGCCATAGATCAGCGATGACTGTTTTTGCACGGCAGGCAACTCAGACAAGCCTGCATTGATCGCTTCAGAGATTGCATGAACGCCATAGTTCGTAAAATCTTCCTGCAGCGCTTTTGTTTTATCCGCTGCTGTTGCCGTATACTTTGCTGACAGCGTTTGATCATCTGCAAATTCGAGCGCCTTTGCGAATTTCTTCCAGGCGTTGAGACATAACATCCTGAAGGCAAATCTTGCCTCGGCAATATTGCCGTTTTCAAAACCACCTCCCAAACGTTCATCCCAGCCGGTAAAAGCAAGATCCGGAACAGAATCAAATTGTTTGATTGCAAGGCTGAGTCTTTTATCCGCGTTGGGAACAAACCGTTTAAAGAATGCTTTGTCACCTGTAAACTGGTAATATTCTATAAGGCTCAGCACCCAATAGATCGAATAAGTTGCGATACCATTATCCTGATTCGATGTGAACGCAATATTTTTTGCTACATCATCATAGTTGCCAAAAGCAGCAAGAGAAGCCGCCTGGGCAGGATAAGCATCTCCGGTCCACGAATGACGATCACTTCTTTCCATCAGGATGGCTCCAAAAAAATCCTGCAATGCATTCAGCTTAACAACATAAGCTCCCGTGTACCAGATCCTGTTAAGGAGTGTATCATCACTTTGAAAACTTCCCTTATAATTAGCCGGTTTTACCTGGCAAACCAACCTGATGTTTTTGATCGTAAATGGTTTGCTGAACTTCCGCACATGGATCCATGCAAAACGGACACCCTCATATAACAGATCATTTAACTCGAGCCGGTAAGATTTGCCGTATTTTGTAACTGCACGGGTTTTAACCGGATTCTGCGAACCATAGTTAAACACCGCGGGTTCGTTGTATTCACTGATACTTGCTTCCACAGAAGTCAAATCCATATCACAGTCAAATTCCAGCCAGCCCGCACTCTCAACGGCAAAATCAAGCATCATATCTCCGGCACCATTTACACGGATCTCTTTATTCAACCTGGTGAACGACTTTGCAGGAGAAAAACTATACTTCTGAGGTTGAAGCGTATAGATCTGGAGCGAATCTGCAGCCTTTGGATCATTCCAATAAAAATTACTCAGGGGATCCGGGGAATTAGCAATCGGCTTGCCGACGAATTTGCCGCTATGCAATGCCTTAAACGGTTGCGGAATCTGCGCAATACCGGATCCAGCCATCAAACCAATAATCAAACTTAAAAGAGCTTTTCTGTAATTCATTTCTATTTATTAACTATTGATTGATCAGAGCCGGTTGCAATTCATTAAATGCTTTGCGAACAAGCTTCATCATTTTCAGATTCGAGGTCCATTGATCAGCGACTGGCTTTCCGTCTGAAGGGTTGATCCACATGTATGGCGCCGGGCCAAACTCTGGTGTAATGGTAATAAATTCTTTTTCGATCCCTTTACTATCAGCGAGCTTCTTTTTGATCCTGTAAGCAAATATGCGCTTCCAGAATGCAACATGAAAATCAACTTCTGTTTTCCAGTGCGGTGCTGTCGGATCAGGAATCTGGGGACCCTGTGCAAAACCCACACGTGCATGTATATGCGCAGTTCTTTTTACGAGGGAATCCAAAGCTTCCCGAAATTCTTCAAGCAGGCTTTCTGTAACACAAACCCAATGAGATATATCCGCAGTAACCTTCATGTCTTTCCTTGTGGTGAAATGCTGGATAGCGTTCCACGGTGCATAACCTATTCGTCCTCGATGTGTTTCATGTGACACGGGAATTCCGCGTGAGGCAGAAAACTCATCCGCAACATCAAGAACCCGTTGCTGATCTTCCAATGAAAAGAAATCCCGGCCCGAATGTGAGTTGATCAGATAAGGACTATAAGAGCCGGCTTCATTCAAATGTGTTCTGAAATCGTCACAGAAACTATCAATGGTATTGCCTGCGGCCTGGTGTTGCTGAATCACAACAAGTAATTTGTGTTGTTCTGTCAACTTCATCAAAAGCTCCCGGTCATTATAACTTTCGGGCAGCCAGGTGTCAATCCCATCATATCCTGCCTCTAAAACCTTTTCAATAAATTCTTCCATGGATAGATTATCACTCCCCCATCTTGTACAAAGCACCTTTAATTCCATACTTCTTTTTATTTGCGGGCAAGCTTCACCGATTCTGCCTT
>JBEVNF010000209.1:0-14232 GCA_040508255.1 Flavitalea sp. | reverse complement strand
TTCTTATCTGCAGTGTTTGTACTAAGCACTACGATTGCATGCGGCCAGGCTGATAAATCAAAACGTCCAAGTCAACCGGCTTCTGTAAAAGAAACCATCACCAGCGGAGCAACCATCTCCATTGATTATTCGCAACCTTCTGTAAAAGGAAGAAAGGTTGGTGAAGATGTTGCAAAGAATGGTAAGGTATGGCGCACGGGTGCAAATGAGGCAACTACTTTTGTTACTGATAAAGATGTAACAGTTGAAGGTAAACCTGTACCAGCGGGTAATTATACACTCTGGTCAATTCCTGGCGAAACAGAAACCACTGTGATCATCAACAAACAAACCGGTCAGTGGGGTACTCAGTACAAAGAGACTGAAGATCTGATCCGTGTACCGGTAAAAACAGGCAAAGCACCACAGTTTACTGAAAAGATGACCATTGCGATTGCAAAGGATGGTAAGGTTTCAGTATGGTGGGGTGATAAGGCTTTTGATTTCCAGGTGAAGTAAAGCTTCAACATATCTTTTTGAAAAGGACCATTCATTGATGGTCCTTTTTCATTCTCAGACCTGCTCCCTTAAAATTTTTAAAACAACATCATAGGCAAGCGTAAGCTCGTCCGAAGTGATGCAATAAGGTGGCATCAGGTATAATGTATTTCCGAGCGGCCGCATAAACACCGAATGCTTCAATGCCTGCATGGTGAAACTGCGTCCGGACTGGTTGAGATAATTTTTATCTGTTGTGCTTAATTCAAAAGCGATGATGGTTCCAAGAATACGGATATTCTCGACGGTTCCTGCAGGTAGTACAGATCTGAGCTCTTCTGCAAAACCATGATGTCTTTCATTGATCATTTCCCTGGCATCAGTACATTCTGGTTTCAGTACCAGGTCGAGACTCGCAAGCGCGGCGGCACAACTGATAGGATTCGCAGTGAATGAATGTCCGTGAAAAAAGGTTTGTTTTTTATCTTCTGAAAGAAATGCTTCATAGATCTCATTGGTGCATGCAGTAACACCCATCGCCATAGTACCGCCGGTGAGGCCTTTGCTAAGACAAATGATATCTGACTTGACAGCTATGTTGTCCCCTGCGAATAATTTTCCAGTTCTGCCGAAACCTGTTAACACTTCATCTGAAATACAAATGATATCGTTTGCTTTCGCATGTTGCAACAGATCATTCATCAGGTCTGCAGAATATATATTCATCCCGCCCGATCCCTGTAACAGTGGTTCATAGATAAAACAGGCAGCTTCGCCGGCATGTTCAGCAATAATTGCTTTGTTCTTTTCGATGTTCGATGCATCCGGAATGTCAAGGAAGATCACTTCAAACAGATACTGATCAAATGCTGCTGTAAATACGCTTCTTCCGCTCACACTCATGGCGCCGAAAGTGTCGCCATGATAGGCATCGTTGAATGCGAAGATCTTTCTGCGGTGTTTCTGACCCTTGTTCCACCAGAACTGAATTGCCATTTTGATGGCTACTTCAACAGCGGTTGAGCCATTGTCCGAATAAAATATCCGGGAGTAATTTCCGGGGAGCACTTCCAGCAGTCTTTCTGCCAGCGTAACCGCCGGTTCATGTGTGAACCCGGCAAAGATTACCTGTTCGAGTTCAAGCGCCTGTTTATAGATTTTCTCTGCAATGTAGGGATGGGCATGACCGTGGATCGTAACCCACCAGCTGCTTATGCAATCAAGGTATTTTTCGCCATTTTCACCATGCAGCCAGGCGCCCTGTCCCCTGATAACCGGTATTGGATCGGGCATCGACTTTTGGGGAGTGTAGGGATGCCAGATCACTTCGCGATCACGTAAAGAAAGATTCCTGTTCATGCAGGCAAAGATAATGCTCAGCTTCGCCAGATTCACATTTTTATGTGAATCAACACTTTAACTCAAATTGCTGCATTCGCCCCGGCCCTTGAAATGGATATTCCGGGCAGAGATGGTTATTTTTACCCCCCGGCGCAGATTTATGCAACGATCGGCTATAATAATTTGTCAAATGCGTTCTACGAAATGAATTATCAGAGGTTGATAAAGGATTGTTTGAATGGTCGTCCCGATGCCCAAAGGGAGCTGTATGAACATTTCGCAGAGGGGATGCTGGCGGTTTGTTACCGGTATACCAAGTCAATGACTGATGCCGAAGACGTATTGCAGGAAGGGTTTATCAAGGTTTTCAAGAATCTGCACCAATACAAATCGGAAGGTGAGTTTGGTGGATGGGTACGCCGGATCATGGTAAACACCGCCCTTAACTTTCTCAAACAGAACAGCCGCTATCAATCCGACCTTTCATTTCTCGACAACAGTTCTATGCACCCGGTTACCAATGATGATCCGGAAATGCGGATGAATGCAAAGGACCTCGCAGAGATGATCCGCCAGTTACCTACGGGTTATCAGACGATATTCAATATGCACGCGGTGGAGGGTTACACCCATGTGGAAATAGGAAAACTGCTGGGAATCAACGAAGGTACTTCCCGGTCACAATATTCAAGAGCCAGGACCTTACTGATCACCTGGCTGAAAAAACATTCTGAGGAATCAAAAAAGGAGAATTATGTCCGACCATGATTTTGAAAAACGGGTGAAGCAGAGGATGGATGAACTCCGGTTCAAACCATCAGAAGCTGTGTGGCAAAACCTGGAGCGTGAGCTCAGAAAGGACAAACCGTCCCGCAGAGGATGGTTGTGGATCCCCGCGGCCTTGCTGTTGCTTGGCACCGGTGGTTATTTTGCAGTGCAACAATCTGGAGGTGGTTCAAAAGATGCTGTTCAGACAGTATCGTCAAACGAACCGCAAACCAACAGTTCAAACGAACTTTCATCTGCCAATGAAAAGAATTCTACTTTAGATCAGGGTAATGCAGGAAATAAAGCTGGTGCAACTAACAGTGACGAACAAACGAAAACGGGTCTTTCAGAAAACAATCGATCTGCAACTGATGTGGCAGTGAAGGCGGGTGTTGAAAATAAGAGCAACATAAAGAAATCATTGACTCCTGATTACAATGAGGCGCTTGTTGTAAAGGGCAAAAGATCCGGAAAAGCCAGCGAATTAAAACCTGCTTCAAAATCAGTTCTTGTTTCAGCCGGCAAATCAAAAACAAAAAAAGCTGAGAACGCAAACGAAGAACAAAGTTCGATGGATGATTCGGCTGAAGTCCCTGTTCAAAAATCTTCTTTGAACAAAGGTCAAACTGCTCAATCAGATGTTGCTCAGGATAAAAATGAAGCACTTGCTTCAACTCAGCCGTTGCAGGAAAAAACTGATACAACAACTGTTGTAAAAACAGATTCTACAGCACTTGCCAAAGCAACACCGAAAAAAACAGCTAAGAAGAAAACGAAATATAAATGGGAGTGGGGTGTAAATGGCGGTGCCGGTATATCCAATCTTGGTGATGGTAATTTTGACAAAGCATTGCGCACTACAAATTCTGCAGATATCGCTATGTCTGCTCCTACGAACAATTTTATGTTTGCGCCACAATCGCCGGGCATTCCAAGACCACAGGCATCAGAGGTTAAGCCTGGTTTCCATTTCAGCGTAGGTGGTTATGTAAGAAAGCAATTTACAAAACGACTTTCTGTATCAACGGGGTTGCAATATGCGCAATATAACAATACGATTGATGTAGGTAATCGTGTAGATGCGGCGCGACTCGTAAACAATGGTGCACAGGTGTTGAACGTTGCGAGATACTATCGTGCTGACAACAGTTCTAAATTCTCCAACAAATATCATTTTGTTGAAGTGCCGGTATACCTGCATACTCAATTGAATAATAGTAAAACAATTCCTTTATTCTGGAATGTTGGTGTAACGGTTTCGCAAATGTTTGCGAGCAATGCGCTGATTTTTGATAGTGGAACAGGTGTGTATTATAAAGACGAAAAATTTTATCATAATACCCAGGTTGCAGCAGGAACGGGCTTTTCAGTAGGTCTGTTCTCAAAAAGCAGATTCCCTGTATGGATCGGTCCTTCGGCACGATACCAGGCAACCCAACTATTCAATAACCAGATCTCGGGTAAAAAACACCTGATGTCTGCAAGTATGGATATCAGGATGAAATTAAATAGATAGCAAAGTGCAACGGCTGGCAACTAACGTTTGTCAGTCGTTGAAACTGTTGCTTTATGATCAATATTTCTACCTTCACACGGTTATTCACCGTTTCACTTCTCGCGACTACATTGCTGGGAAGTTGCCTGAAAGACAAAGTCACAAGAACATATGCAATCTATGAAGCGATCTACCAAACCAAAGATCAGGTACTCTCTTCAGTAAAAAGTTCAACACCTGTTGATATCTCGACACCGGGTAAGTTATATATCTACGGAAAGTATATCTTCCTGAATGAGATTAACAAAGGAGTGCATATCATCGATAATGCAAACCCTTCTGCTCCAAAAAATATCGGTTTCATTAATATTCCAGGCAATGTTGATATTGCTGTGAAGGGTAGCATTCTTTATGCGGATATGTACTCGGATCTGCTTACAATCGATATCTCTGATCCCACGAATACCAGACTCGTTAACAATCTTCCCAGAATTTTTCCGGACAGATATTTCGGAGTTGGCTATAGCGCTGATACCTCCAAAGTAGTTGTAGGCTGGACAAAGCGTGATACTACTATGGAAGTAAACGCCGCGCCACCATCGTCATGTTTTGGTTGTTATTACGAGGTTTTACAATCAAGCTATAGCAGTGCGAGCCCGGCTGGAAGCGGCGCACCTGGTATTGGCGGCTCAATGGCCCGTTTCAGCATCGTGAAAGAGTATATGTATGCAGTTGGTAATTTTAACCTCCAGGTGTTATCAATTGCCAACCCGACAAAACCGCAGTCACTCGGATCACAACCCGTTGGATTTGGGATAGAAACAATTTATCCATTCAAGGACAAATTGTTTATAGGATCATCAAACGGAATGTTCATCTATTCGTTGTCAGATCCTCAGGCACCGTCAAAGGAATCTTCGTTTGAACATGCCCGTGCCTGTGATCCTGTAGTGGCTGATGATCAGTATGCATTCGTGACACTCCGGTCAGGTAACGCTTGTGGTGGGACTTTCAATGTTCTGGAAGTAATCGATGTATCTGATATTTCACAACCTAAATTGCTCAAGTCTCATTCTATGTCAAATCCTCATGGTCTTGCCATGGACGGGAACAATGTATTCGTATGTGACGGAAAAGATGGTTTGAAAATGCTTGACGTTTCTGATCCGTTGCTTTATAAAGAATTGGATAAGGTAAGCGATATCGAAACTTATGATGTGATTGCATGGAATAACACGTTGCTTGTAGTAACGAAAAACGGGTTGAATCAATACGATTACTCTGATCGCAAAAAAATGAGATTTCTTAGCACACTTACGATAAACAAAAAGCTTTAGGTATGATAAGATCTCTTATGCTTTTCGTCATCATAATGATGACTGTAAATTCATACGCGCAGGACAAAAAAGTCCGGTATGCTTCACAGAATTATGTTGGTTTGCTTGATGGTGAAGCAAAGGCGGCGTTTCAGTTGCAGACGATTCACGGGATTGAATTCAGGAGCTGGTTTGCTGGTGTGGGTGCAGGACTCGATTATTATTATATACGAACAGTTCCGGTTTTCTTCACGCTTAACAAGGATCTGAAAATCAAAAACAGAACATTTTTTATTTCTGGTGATGTGGGTCCGAATTATACCTGGGCTTCAGTTGGTCCGGCAATGCCCTGGGCCTCATCTCTAAGCAAATCCAGTTTTGATCCCGCTATATATTGGGCGGCTGGCATTGGTTATAAAGCCACTATGAAAAACAGGAATGACGCGATCCTTATCAACCTGGGTTATTCATATAAAAAGGTAGAGGAAACCAGGGAAAGTGCGCAGTGGTGCATCAACCCGCCTTGTAATACTACTTCTGAGCAGTTTGATTACACGCTGAAAAGGATATCTATAAGATTAGGATGGCAGTTTTAGGAACTGAAGATTGCGTTGCAGACCTTTGAGTTTTGTTCTTTTGATCGGTGAATGACGAAAGATCTTTCTGAATGAATCTTCAGTAAGTGCTTCCCAGTCGTTCATGTTGAAGTCAAGAATCTCTGTGATAGGCTGGAAGCCTGGTTCTTTTGTTGGTGTTGAAAAACGGTTCCAGGGACAAACATCCTGGCAGGTATCACAGCCAAAGGCCCAGTCATCAAACTTACCTTTCATTTCTGATGGGATCAGTAACTCTTTCAGTTCGATCGTAAAGTATGAGATACATTTACTACCATTAACAACTTTGTCCTGCCCGATAGCTTCTGTCGGGCAGGCATCAATACATTTTGTACAACTGCCACAGTAATCTTTCGCATACGGATCATCGTATGTTAGAGGAAGGTCAACGATCAGCGTACAGATGAAAAAAAATGAGCCGCGTTGTTTGGTGATCAGGTTGCCGTTCTTACCCAACCACCCCAGACCACTGCGCAGCGCCCAGCTACGTTCAAGAACCGGCGCCGAATCAACAAAACCCCTTCCCTGTATTTCACCTATCTTTTCGCGCATCCTGAACAATAGTGTGTTAAGTTTCTCACGGATCACTTCATGGTAATCTTTCCCGTATGCGTACTTGGAAATTTTCGGCGCGTTGTTGTCTTGCTGTTTCTCTGACTGGTAGTAATTGAGCAGCAAAGTGATTACAGACTTTGCACCGGGGACCAGTTTAGTAGGGTCAACACGCAGCTCGAAATGATTCTCCATATATTTCATTTCACCATGCATCCCCTGGTTAAGCCATTTCTCAAGTCGCCTTGCATCCTCCGGAAGCGGTTCGGCACGGGCGATCCCGCAGGCATCGAAACCAAGTTCCATTGCCCATTGCCTGATAAGAGCGGTATTTGTGCTGACCGTATTCAATGTTTTGACAGAAGCGAAATAAATAATACGCAAAGGTAACATTATCACATCGGGAATTTTTAGAAGCAATACCTGATCCGACACCTTGTTTTCACTCAATATTTGCTATATTTCACGCCTAAAACGATTTTACAGCATATGAAACATGCATTGGCGACCTCGGATTATGTAGTCTTCCTCATTTATTTCGTGATTGTTGCAGGATACGGCTACTGGATCTATCAAAGAAAAAAACAAGCGTCGCTCGGTTCAAAAGACTTCTTTCTTGCAGAAGGTTCTCTTACATGGTGGGCAATCGGTGCCTCTCTCATCGCTTCAAATATTTCGGCTGAACAATTTATCGGGATGTCTGGTTCCGGTTTTAAAATGGGTCTTGCCATTGCAACTTACGAATGGATGGCAGCAGCAAGTCTCGTGATCGTGGCGATCTTTTTTATTCCCGTCTATCTCAAAAACAAGATCTATACAATGCCGCAGTTTCTTAACCAGCGGTATAACGGAACAGTCAGCACGATCATGGCAATCTTCTGGCTGTTCTTGTATGTGGTGGTGAATCTCATGTCTATTCTTTATCTCGGTGCACTTGCAGTGAGCGGGATCTCAGGTGTGGATATTTATGTCTGTATGATCGGTCTTGCTGTTTTTGCTATATTCATCACACTGGGCGGTATGAAGGTGATAGGTTATACGGATGTTATCCAGGTGTTCTTCCTGATACTCGGGGGGCTTGTAGCTACTTATCTTGCATTGAATCTTCTGGTTGATACTTCGGGTGGTGAAAAGAGTTTCTCCCAGGCAATAGAGGGTCTTGGTTTAATGCGCCGCGAAGCTGATGATCATTTTCACATGATCCTTAAACCTGATAATCCAAGTTATCTCGATCTGCCTGGTCTTACAGTTCTGATCGGTGGTATGTGGATCACAAACCTTAACTATTGGGGTTGCAATCAATACATCACACAACGAGCTCTGGGAGCGGACCTGAAGACAGCTAGGAGCGGTATTTTATTCGCTGCTTTCCTGAAAATCCTGATGCCTGTGATCGTTGTGCTTCCGGGTATTGCTGTTTATATATTAAATCAGAAAGGATATTTTACAGGCGGTGAGCTGCTTGATTCAAAAGGCACGCTTGCGGTTGATAAGGCATATCCAACATTGCTTAACCTGTTGCCTACGGGTCTGAAAGGCCTTGCATTCGCCGCACTTACTGCTGCGATCGTCGCATCGCTCGCAGGGAAGGCAAACAGTATTGCAACCATCTTCTCACTTGACATTTACAAGAAGGTAATCAATAAAGATGCTGAAGACAGCAAACTGGTAGGTATTGGCAAAATCGCGGTTGTTGTTTCAATGATCGTGGCAATGTTACTTGCATTCGCCGTTGGCGAAAAGCTTATGGGTGAAGGTAAACAAGGCTTCCAGTACATACAGGAATATACTGGATTCGTGAGTCCGGGTATTTTTGCGATGTTTATTTTAGGCTTCTTCTGGAAAAGAACCACCTCCAATGCTGCATTGTTTGCAACAGTTGGTGGTTTTATATTCTCGATTATCTTCAAATTCCTTCCATATTTTGCAGATCTGAGCTTCCTGTCTGGTGCTGGTTTCTCCAAACTGAATGGAGATGGTGTGTATGAGATACCATTCCTTGATCGTATGGGTTTTGTGTTCCTGCTAAGTGTTGCCGGTATGATCATTATCAGCTTCAGGGAAACAAGGAAAGGGATCAAGACCAATCCACTTGAGGTGGATCCAAAAATGTTTAAGATGAATACTGGCTTCGCTGTCGGAACCTTTGTGGTTTTGGTTGTACTAACAACGCTTTACACAATCTTCTGGTAGTATAACAGGTTAAATTAATAGAGTTGAAATACACACTTGGATATGATATCGGATCATCGTCTGTGAAAGCCGCCCTGCTCGACATAGCAACCGGTAAAACTGTTGCTGCCGCATTTTCTCCTGAAAATGAAATGCTGATCGATGCTCCGAAAACAGGCTTTGCAGAACAGGATCCTGAAAGCTGGTGGCGGGAAGCAATCAATGCCACCAATAAACTAAGAACACAGGTCGCTTTTAAAGGCGAAGAGATCGCAGGCATCGGGATCTCATACCAGATGCATGGACTTGTTTGTGTTGATAAGAATGGTAAATCTTTGCGTCCATCTATCATATGGTGTGATAGTCGCGCGGTTGATATCGGTAACAAAGCCTTTGCTTCTCTTGGTGATCAGTTCTGTCTTGAAAGATTTCTGAATTCACCTGGTAACTTTACTGCATCCAAACTGAAATGGGTAAAAGACAATCAACCTGAGATTTATGCGCAGATCGATAAGATCATGTTACCGGGCGATTTTATTTCCTTAAAACTTACAGGTGAAGCAACCACAACTGTTTCAGGATTATCAGAAGGAATCTTCTGGAACTTCCCGGAATCACGTGTGGCAACTGAGTTGCTTGAACATTACGGAATAGATCAGCAACTGTTGTCGAAGATCGTACCCACCTTTGGCGAACAGGGCAGGGTAAGTACTGAAGCTGCTGCCTTACTTGGATTGGCGGCTGGCACACCCGTTAGTTTCCGCGCAGGTGATCAGCCCAACAATGCCTGTTCGCTGAACGTACTTCAACCCGGTGAAGTGGCAGCAACCGCAGGAACATCAGGTGTGATCTATGGTGTAATTGATACTGTTGATTACGATAAGCTTTCAAGGGTCAACAATTTCGTGCATGTTAATCATTCGGATGAGCATCCCCGTTATGGTGTTTTGCTTTGCATCAATGGTACCGGTAGTCTGAACAGCTGGCTCAAAAGAACTTTCTTCCCGGATCAGTCATACAATCAACTGAATGACATTGCCGCGAAAGCACCGATCGGATCGGATGGACTCAGGTTCTACCCCTTTGGTAATGGTGCTGAACGAGTACTCGAAAACAAAGATCCCGGTTCATCCCTGCAGGGATTACAGTTTTATCGGCACGATCAGTCGCACATTGCAAGAGCTGCACAGGAAGGAATTGTGTTTGCACTCAGATATGGAATGGAAGTTATGCAGGAGATGGGTCTCGTGATGAAAACGATCAGGGCAGGTCATGCAAATATGTTCCTCAGTAATATTTTCGCAACAACTTTTGCGAATGCAACAGGTTGTGAGATCGAACTCTATCATACAGATGGCGCAAGCGGTGCAGCAAGAGCAGCGGGTGTTGGTTGTGGCATATTTGCTTCGCTTGAAGAAAGTTATAAAGGGATGGAAGTCATCAGAAGGATTGAACCTGATAGTAAATTGCAGGAACAAACCCTGAGCGCTTACAATGATTGGAAAAAACACTTGTCAGTATAAACGAATAAATTTTAATGTATGAGCATCACATTAGGTAACAAGGAATATTTTCCTGGAGTAGGCAGGATTAAATATGAAGGTCCGCAAACAGACAATCCACTTGCATACAGATGGTATGACGAAAACAAAGTTGTGGGTGGTAAGACTATGAAAGATCATCTGCGTTTTGCCGTAGCGTACTGGCATACGTTATGTAATACCGGTGGTGATCCGTTTGGTCCCGGTACAAAAGTGTTTCCATGGGATTCAGCGCCAGACGCTGTGCAACGCGCGAAAGACAAGGCCGACGCAGCTTTTGAGTTTATCACAAAGCTGGGTGTTCCATATTATTGTTTTCACGATGTTGACCTTGTTGATGAAGGCAGTACGATTGCTGAATACGAAAAGCGTATGAGCAGCACCGTTAGTTATCTGAAAGAAAAACAGAGTGCAAGTGGTGTAAAGCTGCTTTGGGGTACAGCGAATGTATTTTCAAACCCCCGTTACATGAACGGCGCTTCTACCAATCCTGATTTTCATGTATTGTCATACGCGGCAACACAGGTAAAGAACTCACTCGATGCAACAATTGCATTAGGTGGTGAGAACTATGTGTTCTGGGGTGGAAGAGAAGGTTATATGAGTCTTCTTAACACCAATATGAAACGCGAGGTTGAACACCTTGCTAGATTTCTTTCAACAGCCCGTGATTATGCACGCAAACAAGGTTTCAAAGGTGTGTTCTTTATTGAACCAAAACCATGCGAACCAACAAAACACCAGTATGATTTTGATTCCGCAACGGTAATTGGTTTCCTTCGTCATTATGGTCTCGACAAAGATTTTAAGATCAATGCTGAAGTTAATCACGCGACACTGGCAGGACATACCTTCCAGCATGAACTCCAGGTTGCGGCTGATGCAGGAATGCTTGGCAGTATTGATGCGAATCGTGGTGATGCTCAGAATGGATGGGATACAGATCAGTTCCCTAATAACCTGAATGAGCTTACTGAGTCAATGCTGGTGATCCTTGAGGCTAATGGTTTTGGCGGCGGCGGTATCAACTTCGATGCAAAGCTCAGAAGAAATTCAACTGACCTGGAAGATATGTTCCATGCGCATATTGGTGGTATGGATAATTTCGCACGTGCACTTGTGGTTGCGAACAACATTCTTGAAAAATCACCTTATCTCAAATTCAGGAAGGATCGTTATGCTTCGTTTGATTCTGGTAAGGGTGCGGAATACGAAGCAGGTAAACTGTCGCTGGAAGATCTTAGGGAGTTTGCTATTGCGAATGGTGAGCCGAAGACTATAAGCGGAAAGCAGGAATGGTTGGAGAATCTGATCAACCAGTACATTTAAGATTTCACAGGATAATATTTCAGAATCCTCCGTCCTGGCTTGAGCCATGATGGAGGATTTTTTTTAAGCTTAGTTTATCGCATTCTTAATATCCATATAAACTGAAGCAGGCAGATCATCACTTGCCTTCTTCACAAATACAACTATTGCAAATTTTTTCGTCCTGTCAACGATACCCCAGGTACCTGTTGAACCCGGAAATACAAGAACATCCTTATCCAGCATCCAGCTTCCGAGTCCATATTTCAATTCAGCCGCCTCACGTGGCTTGTATGCAACGGGTAAACCCACGAACTGTGGAGTTTCCATTTCAGCAACTGATTTTTCCGATAACACCTGCTTATCCTCAAACTTTCCTTTATTCATCATCATCACCAGGAAATTCAGATAATCGTAAGCAGTTGATCTCGCGCCCAGCGACGGATTAATTGCACCACCGTTCTCATCTGTGAAACTGGTGCCCCTCATTCGCAAGGGACGGAGAATGCGCTCCTGTGCAAGCCTGTCAAAGCTTTTTTTGCCCACGACCTCACAAACTCTTGCAGCTATATTCACACCTATATTTCCATAGTGAAATTCCTTTTCAGGATTGTTGGAAATCTCTTTTGCGGCAAATGAATTCACTTCCTCTTCAAGCGAAGCAAATCGACGCTTTGCGCCAAGTGCTTTTGCGATCTTGCTCTTTTCATTTTCTATCCCTGTGACAGATGCCAGGCAATGCCTGATTGTAAGATAAGCCTTTGCATATTTGCCAAACCCGGGAAGGTATTTTGTAACCGGGTCATCGAGATCGATCCTGCCCTCATCTACAAAGGTCATGATCGTTGCCACAGCGATCCACTGACCAGCAGAAGCTATGTTGTTCGAGATTTTGGCTGTGAAGTATTCGCCCATCTCCCTGCGGTAATCTATCGTGTCATTTTTATATACAAGCACAACTAAATCACCACCCAGTTGTTTTTGATTCTTAGTAAGGATAGAGGTTATTTCCGGATACTTGTCCGGGGCTTCTTCCTTCTTCTTTTTCTGAGCGGCAAGAGGCAGCCAGAATAGCAGTAATATAAAGGTCAGGCTGCGCATAAGACAGGTGGCATTGAATTTATATGACATAGTTACGGTCAATTGGTGTTTGGAGTATCATTTGCAACCGAATGTAGTCGTATAAAAGGAATAAATAAAGCTATGAATCCAAATAATTTCACAATTAAGGCACAGGAAACAATCGCGCAATCCCAACAGATTGCATACAACAATTCCAACCTGAATATCGAGACTGAACATATATTAAAAGCATTGCTTTCCAATGAGGATTCTCCTATCGAGTTCTTATTAAAAAAGAATAATGTGAACCCTGCTTTTCTTGAAAGCAAGGTAGACGAAAGCATCAATCGATTGCCAAAAACAGATAGTGGCACACCTGCCCAATCTGTAAGCCGTGATGCAAATAATGTATTCTTAAAAGCAGGTACACTCATCAAGCAATTTGGTGATGAGTTCGTGAGTGTTGAACATTTGCTGCTTGCCGTCTTACTGAACAATGATAACAGCGGCAAACTTTTGAAAGATGCAGGACTTACTGAGAAGGGACTGATTGCAGCAATCAAAGATCTTCGGAAAGGATCAACTGTTAACTCACAAACGCAGGAAACAACATACAATGCGTTAAACAAATACGCAAAGAATCTCAACGAGATGGCCCGTGCGGGTAAGCTTGATCCGGTGATTGGGCGTGATGAAGAGATCCGCAGAACACTGCATATCCTATCACGCAGAAGTAAAAACAACCCCATCCTTGTAGGTGAACCCGGCGTTGGTAAAACAGCCATTGCAGAAGGTCTTGCGCATCGTATTGTAAATGGTGATGTGCCGGAGAACCTGAAGAGCAAGATCATCTATGCACTGGATATGGGTTTGCTGATTGCGGGTGCAAAGTATAAAGGTGAATTTGAAGAACGTCTCAAAGGTGTGATCAAAGAAGTGGCAGGAAGTGATGGTGAGATCATTCTTTTTATTGATGAGATCCATACACTTGTTGGTGCCGGTGGTGGTGAAGGTGCAATGGATGCGGCAAATATTCTGAAGCCGGCTCTTGCGCGTGGTGAGCTTCGTGCAATAGGTGCGACAACGCTGAATGAATACCAGAAATTTTTTGAAAAAGATAAAGCGCTTGAAAGAAGATTCCAGAAGGTGATGATCAATGAGCCTTCAGTTGAAGATGCAGTATCTATACTAAGAGGCCTGAAAGAAAGATATGAAACGCATCACCATGTGCGCATCAAGGATGAAGCTATCATTGCAGCAGTTGAATTATCACACAGATATATCTCCGATCGTTTTCTTCCTGATAAGGCAATTGACCTAATCGATGAAAGTGCGGCAAAACTGAGGCTTGAAATGAATTCAATGCCGGAAGAACTTGATAAACTTGAAAGAGCGATCAGGCAACTTGAAATTGAGCGTGAGGCCATCAAACGTGAGAATGATGAGGTGAAGCTGAAAGATCTCGGCATCGACATCAGTAACCTCAGCGTTGAAAGGGATACGCTTCGTGCAAAATGGATGCAGGAGAAGGAACTTGTTGACAAAATCCAGAACGCAAAAGCTGGTATTGACCAGTTGAAACAGGA
>JBEVNF010000187.1:0-6639 GCA_040508255.1 Flavitalea sp. | reverse complement strand
ACCTTACATAAGGCAGCGCCTTCAATACCCGTAACTAAGCTGCTGCAATGGGCCACATACAATGGTGCAAGAGCACTTGATATTGCAGATGAAACAGGCAGTTTTGAAAAAGGAAAACAACCGGGAATAGTTTTGCTGAAAGGTCTTACAAAGCGTGCTGTTTCTGAAAAGGCAATTTCTCAAAGAATATTATAAGATCTCTTTTAGTACAGGCAATGTTTTCATTATCCCAAAGTCAGGAAAATGCAAAGCATAAAAAACCTGGTAAGCGTGCAATAGTGCTCTTCTTGTTTCCTGGTTTAGTTTGATATCAGATAGTTCGGAAGGTAACTGTACCTTTAACAATTCTGAAGTGATAAAAGCCTGCTGACCGGCAAGGTAATGAGGATGATGCGGAAGATCGTTTACAAACTCACCTTCCTGCAAGTCAAGTATGTTGCGGCTTTCCGACCATGTGTCCCTGAACCGGAATCCATAGAAAGACGTAAGATGTAATGCAAAGAACAACGGGTAATTTGCCATTACGGTGTCTTTGCTTTCATCAAGATGTGTAAATGCATCTTCAATAAAATAGAACAATTCTGCATTTACCTCTGGTTCCTTCAATGTTTTTTGTAACAGCTCAACCATAAACAATGCGATCGAATTTTTGATCACGTTGAATAATAAATCCTGGTAGAGATATGCCCATCTGAATTCTTTTATTCTTTGCAGGTTACCCTTGTCATTATGATACATCACAAGTTCAAGGATCGCTGATGGTTGTAGTAAATTTGCTTTGCCTGCTGCTGATTTTGCTGATGAACGTACTCCGTTGATCATAAATGATTGCACACCGAAAAGTTCAGTATACATGGTGGCGATAACACTTGTTTCACCATACTTAACTGTTCTTAAAACAATAGCTTTTGTTTTGTGCAATACCATTTATAATTGTTACTACTTTTTAATGTAAATAATTTTCGCTGCTACCTGGTCCTGTCGCTGATCATCGCTGATCAATACAAGATATACACCGGATGAGATTTGCCTGCCACGATAGTCCTTACCGTTCCATACAGCCTGGCCACCAAGTGCCCGCATCTGGTAAACAAGATTACCGTTTAATTCTGTGATCTTAACTATAGCATTGTTCGCAACACCGCGGATAGCAATTGTTCCGGTATAGCCCGGTGGAACAGGGTTTGGGAACACCAACAGTTCGTTTGATTTCTCTGTTCCTTCTGTTGCAGTACTTCTGAATGAGATCAACCCGCCCGAGGTACCAATGAATACTTCTCCTGATTTTGGATCGATACTGAGTTGTCTTACATCATTTGCAGGAAGCGGACTATTGTTATCAGAGAAACGATAAATTATCTTCTCACCATCAGCACTTATGAGCCACAGCCCGTTTCTTGTGCCTATCCATTTGCGGTTCGCTCCATCAATTGCAATTGCCTGTACCTGTTCATTGCTGAAAAGATAGCCGGCAAAATTATCAAACTGAACTACAGGAAGAAAGGCTTCACAGTTATTGGCAGAAAATACGTCCTGTATACAACGTATGATCGCCACACCTCTTTCAGTGCCCACCCAGATAAAACCATCTTTATCTTTTGCGATGCTTAATACGTTATTGTGCGGAAGATTTCCATTGCCTGCACCACTCCTGTACCATTTCCATTGATCATCAGAATTGTTTTCAACAGAGCTGCCATGATTAAAACAAACAAGACCGTTTCCTTTTGGTGAAACGACCCACTTCTGATTGAGATCATCGATCACTATCTGCGAAACCGCATTCTCTGCAAGGGGAAAAGGAATTCTGAACTTCAGAACTTCACCCGTTTGTTTACGCATGATCAGGTTCTGATCCGCTCCATAATTTGAGATCCATAAATTGTTTTCATTATCAAATTGTAAACCTGAAACGCGGTATTGATCCGGTGCAAAATATGTGCTGCCGATAAACGAGGAACCTGTGAATAGATCCCAGGTTCCATCGGTCTTATAATGCAGTAATCCTGAACCAAGCGAGCCAGCCCAGGTTGACTGATCCGACTTATCAGTAGCTACTGATACCAGATCTCTTATTGAATCAACACCATTTAAAGGTGCAGCGATACTCTGCCAGCCGCCGCCGTTGAGAATGTTCAATGCGCCGGTATACCCTTGCGGATTCCAGTTGAGAACAGGTGATCCGCTTACAACGGTAGTTTTTCCTGCCTCACTTACGATAGCTCCATAAACAAGATCAGAAGGAGAGGAAGGATTATAGGAAGTGGCGCCTGAGGCGGAGATTTTTGAAAATCCTTTTTTGCGATCGGCTATCCAATAATCATTGTTGAGGGCAAGTGTTTCAAAAGGGTCAGCAACCAATGCATTTTGAATTGTATTCATCACAATGCCCGAATTGCTCAGAATAAGAATTCGTCCGACATTATTCCTTGTTTGATTTAAAATGATCTGCTCGTTTGATTGCTGCATCGAATTGAGTTGCCAGTCATCATTGTAGAACGCAGACCAGGTGTTTCCATCAAATGAATACAACCTGTTTTGCTGTGATGCGATCAGTTTGCCTTGTACGCCTGCAACAAATTCAAAAGCTCCGGCGGGAATATTGATATCTGTGATTGTTTGCCAGTTTCTGAAATCAGCGAGGTTTGTGCTGTTTAATTGTGCTGTCCTGATTCCTTCGGAAGTGGCAGCATAGAGCTTGTTATTGAATACCGTCAAAGAAAAAACTTTTGACTTTACGCCTCCCTGACCGATTATATAGGTATCGCGGATCTCATGATTCACCGTGTTAACAACAAAGACGGACTCGTTGCCTGCAAGATAAATGGTACCATTAAACGCAAAAACCTGATTGATCTGTTTATCACTGACCAGTGCACTATTCGCTATATCAGGAATATTTTCTATGTCACCATCATTGATCAGATCGATATTTCCGTCATTATACGCCACGATGATGTTGCCCGATTCCTGATCCTGACCTATGGTTCGGATGCCTGTTTGGGAGAGTCCGGAAACTTTGCTGAACCTCTCTATCGAATTGTCTGAAGTGTTGAATTGGTAAAGGCTGAAAGGTGTGGCTACCCAGATCTTGTTATCTGAAGATTCGAGTGCTATTGCCTGCTGGTAGGGCAGATGTTCCCGCCATTCTCCGATCGGTGGCAACCCCTGTGCATTGCAAAACAGGTGAGTCAGCAACAGCGTCATAAACACGAAAAATCCGCGCATATTTCAAAGTAAATTAAACTTCATGAATCGGGTCAAAATAAGTTTCTTTGTCACCTACTCAGAACGATAAAACTTAGCTCATGTGGGGAAATCTTGCCCGGTTTATCTTAAAGAACAGATTAATATTACTGATAGCTTTAATACTGGCAACTACATTCATGGCGTATCACGCTGCGCATGTAAAACTAAGTTATGAGTTTTCGAGAGCTATACCTGTAGACAATCCGAAGTATCAGACCTACCAGGCATTTCGTCAGAAGTTCGGTGAAGATGGCAATCTGCTTGTGATCGGAGTGCAATCAAATGATTTTTTTAAAAAGGAATTTTTCAATGATTATACTGCACTCGGCGAAACATTGAAGAAGGTACCTTTTGTGGAAAGTGTATTAAGCATTCCAACTTCAACCAATCTCAGAAAAGATTCTTCCGCTGAAAAGCTCAATGCTATTCCCATTTTTGTAAAAGGATCAATTTTACAAACAGAACTGGATAGCAGCGCAGCCGTATTTAAAAATCTTCCGTTTTATCGCGGTCTCTTATACAATCCGGAAGCGAGGACATACCTGATGGGTCTGGGTATCAACAAAGAAGTTCTGAACAGTAAAAAGCGAAATGAGGTTGTAAGTGCGATCGTGGCTGCAGGCGATGAGTTTGGAAAGAAGCACAACATTGAAATGCATTATAGCGGTCTTCCTCTTATCAGGACCAATATGGCAACGAAAGTTGCGAATGAAATGCAATGGTTTTTGTTTGGATCGATCATTTTGTCTGCAGTAATTCTGCTGATCTTTTTCAGAAGTTTCAGTGCAACATTACTTTCTCTTGGTGTTGTGATCATTGGTGTGATCTGGTGTCTTGGAACCATTGAGTTTCTTGGTTATCGAATAACATTGCTGAATGCATTGATCCCACCATTGGTTGTTGTAATTGGTATTCCGAACTGCATTTATTTTCTCAATAAGTATCATACTTCGTATTTAGACAAAAAGGAAAAGCAGACAGCACTGGTTGAAATGATCAGCAGGATGGGGATTGTGACGCTGTTCTGTAATATTTCTGCGGCGATTGGTTTTGCTGTATTTGCACTTACGAAAAGTCAGATCCTGAAAGAATTTGGTGTTGTTGCCGGGTTTAATATCATGGCGCTGTTCTTTATTTCCATTGTACTTATTCCTGTTGCACTTAGTTACCTGCCGGTCCCAAAACCCAGGCACACAAAGTACCTTGACAATAAAATGCTTATGCATGTACTTGACCGCCTGGAGATCTGGTGTGTGAATCATAAAGGCATGGTGTATGGAATAACTACTGTTATTGTACTGGTATCTGTTGCAGGAGTATTTCGCCTGAGATCGGAAGGGTTTATAGTTGACGATCTTCCAAAAACAGATAAGATCTATACCGATCTTAAATTCTTTGAAAAAAACTTCCGTGGGGTAATGCCGTTGGAAATAGTGATCGACACAAAAAGAAAAAACGGACTTCGCAGCAAGCCACTTGAAACTTTCGGAAAGATGGATTCACTTTCGGCTTTTATTGCTTCTCAGCCTGAAATGGCAAGACCTCTTTCGATCGTGGAAGGGATGAAGTTTGCCCGACAGGCTTATTACGATGGTGATAGTTCCAACTACGGTCTGCCGAATTCGTTTGATATCAGTTTTCTTGCTCAGTATCTCGGCACAAGAAACGAGGACACTTCTGTTAAGCAAAGCAATTTTGCAAAGGTTGTGAACAGCTTTATGGATAGCTCCAGGCAGCAGGCGCGGATCAGTGTTAATATGGCTGATGTTGGAAGCAAACGTTTGCCTGAGCTGATAGATACAATTTCGAAACGCAGTTCGCAGCTTTTTGATACGGCACGATATAATGTTCAGTTCACAGGCACTAGTGTTACCTTCCTTGAAGGCAGCGCATTTATCATCAATGGTCTTAAAGAAAGTATTCTGTGGGCATTTCTGCTGATTGCTTTGTGTATGTTGTACCTGTTCAGATCATTCAGAATACTTGTGTGTTCACTTGTTCCAAACCTGATACCACTAGTGATAACGGCAGGAGTAATGGGTTGGGTCGGGGTTGCTTTAAAGCCCTCAACAGTTCTTGTGTTTTCTGTGGCACTCGGGATTGCAATTGATATCACCATCCGTTTCCTTGTAAACTACAAACAGGAATTGCAGAGAAGTGCGAAGCCGGCGAATGAAATAGTTGTTGATACTATTCATAAAACCGGTATCAGTATTATTTATACATCACTGGTACTTATTGCCGGATTTGTGATCTTCTGTTTCAGTGGATTTGGGGGGACTCAGGCATTGGGATGGCTTACCTCACTTACGCTTGTACTCGCAACACTGACAAACCTTGTTTTCCTTCCGGTTCTGCTTCTAACCTTCGGAAAGAAAAAATAATAATTTTCACATATCGGAATTGCCCGGTTTAAAAAATGCAATAATCGGGAAAAATTAGTGGTTTGCGGTCGACCGCATTGATTATCCGGCTTTTGAGCATGATAAGTTTTTAAATTGTGAGACACTAAAACTGACGTCACAATGAGAAAACTCCTTGGCATTCTCTGCGTGCTTGTTGTTTCTATTGCACAACTTGCCGCACAATCCCGCACAGTTACCGGTAAGGTAACAGGGACTGATGGTTCTCCGGTCCCAAATGTTTCAGTCACGATCAAAGGCACCTCTACAGGTACCACTACTGCCGCAGATGGCTCATATTCTATCTCCGTAAATTCTTCCGATGTAGTACTTGTATTCTCTTCTGTTGGTATGTTACCCCAGGAAGTTTCTGTTGGAAGCAAAAATGTAATTGGGGTTGAAATGAAAACAACTGACCAGGAAATGCAGGAAGTTGTTGTTGTGGGCTATGGAACTCAGAGGAAAAAAGAGATCACAGGAAGTATAGCTTCTGTGAAAGGTTCTGATCTTGCAAACAAACCTGTACAAAGTTTTGACCAGGCGCTTGGTGGTCGCGCTGCCGGTGTACAGATCACTATCCCCAGTGGCGTGTTGAACTCTGCTCCGGTATTTCGTATCAGAGGTACAAATTCCATTTCTCTCTCATCCTATCCATTGATAGTGATCGATGGAGTTCCATCATTCACTGGTGATTTCAGTTCAGGTAATGCTGCTGCAAACGCACTGGGCGGATTAAATCCCAATGATATCGAGAGTATCGATGTTGCGAAAGATGCAGCTGCTTCTGCGATCTATGGAAGCCGGGCGGCAAATGGCGTTGTATTCATCACCACAAAGAAAGGCAAGTCGGGTAAAGCTAAAGTATCACTTGATTCATGGGTGGGATGGACCGATGTTCAGCGTCTTCCAAAATTGCTGGATGCATTTCAGTATACCGATTACAAGAATCAGGCTTTGCGCAATGCCGGAACTTATAATGATGATCCTT
>JBEVNF010000178.1:0-4183 GCA_040508255.1 Flavitalea sp. | reverse complement strand
AACTTGTCGATCTTTTCAGTGGCGGCAACACGTCCGGTTCGTTCATCGATATAAATCTTTACAAGATATTCGCCGCCCGTGATCATCCGCATCAGCTGTTGTGATTTGGGAACAAAAAGATCTTTCATGAGTCCCCAATCGAGAAAGGCACCTTGTTCTGTGACATCAACTGCCCGCAGTTTTACAAAATCCCCGACGATACCTTTTGGTTCAAGAGTGGTCGCAATTACGCGGTCCTCAGAATCGTGATACAGAAAAACACGGATCGTATCATCCGGTTGTACTCCTTCGGGAACAAATCGCTTTGGAAGCAATATGCCTTCATTTTCATCATCGAGATAAACTCCGAAATCGACTACCCGTAAAACTTTCAGATCATTGTATTCTCCTATTCGAACCATGGGTGCAAGGTAGTGAAAAAGCGATTACATGCTGGTAACCCTGCCCGAACCGGAGATCTTACTGTTGATCTTTGGATTTCCTTTATAAAAGATAACGCCACTGCCTGAAATCCTGCAATCGAGCAGATCAATGGCATTCACACGTATAGATGCAGATCCGCTGATATCAGCCTTTGCTTCTTTTGCAGCTAATCCTGAAACATCTGTCAAACCACTGCCACTGACACCTGCATCCAGGGTATTTGCTGAACCGTTCAATACATTCAATCTTCCGGAACCGCTGATCCTTGTCTCAAGATGATCCGCAATGATCTTAGCTGCGGTGAATTCACCCGAACCATTTACAAACAATTTGATACGCTCCGGGGCGTACTCATTCTGAATATGCGCGTTGCCTGAACCGTTCACACCGAGATCATTAATATCAGGTGCAGTAACCTTTATGATTATCCGTTCATGCGATCTGATGTTTACACTGTTCTTTACTTTAACACGCAGCGTATTACCCGAAACATAGGTTTCGATAATGTCTGCAATATTTTGTTGTGCTGTAACCTGGATACTAAACTGCGAACCGGGCGTGTAATAAAGGTCACCAGGAGCACCCATTTCAATACCGGTGAATGTTCCGGTGTTCCTGTCCTGTGTTACTACGGGACCTTCGCCAATTACCTTTTTGCAGGATGTGAGTTGTACGAGTGACCATAACATCAAAGCGGCCACGATAATTTTTTTCATGATAAAGTTTGTTTGAGAAGATGACAACAAAGCATCGTTTCACCCCTATCAGAATAGCAACAAAAATTGTTAAAACAAACTTATACCCGCATTCCATCCAAACCATCCTTTCAACCGATCGCTGAAATCATATTGTCTTGAGGAAACAATGTCAAATTTAAAATCAGGAACCGCAGTAGTCTGATTGCTGTAATACACATTGAATGAAGGTCCGCCAAACAATGCGAAATGCTTTCCGAAACGAAGATTCACGTTAAGATTCAGTTTATTTAACAGGTTCAGATGATCCCAAGAACCCAGATGTAAATATTGCGAAGTTATCTCGGGGCTCACACTCAGCCACTTTGCTATCATACGTTCTGTACCTATACCATATCCATAAGAATAGATTTTCTGCCTGTTATCTGTGTTCATCCCACCAAGCAGGATACTATACAACCTGCGGTTACCCGTTTTAAAGGCAACATTCGCTGTCATCACATCATTGGTGCTAAGTACGAGTTTGTGATATCCTTTCGCCACGATATTAATGAGACCTATACTATAACCATTTGATGAGTCACAAACGTTGATCAATCCTATCTGTAAACCAGATAGTTTTCTTGTATAGTTCAGCACACCACCAATCTGGACACCCTTTGCTTCACCACGGTTTATGTTTGCAACACCAGCTATCTGCATTCCGCGCAAAGTTTTATTACCATAGTTTGCCACACCTCCGATCTGTATTCCTTTTACTTCACCATCCACATGATTATAAACTCCGCTGATCTGAATGCCTTTGAATTCGCCACCGATGTAGTTATTTACGCCACCAACCTGCACACCAAGACCACCGCCCAGCACGGCATTATGCACGCCACCAACCTGTACACCTTCAACGGATCCGCCAACTATATTAAATATGCCACCAACCTGTACATAACGAACATCCTTCTTGTTGATATTGAAAAGTCCACCAACTTCAACACCATTAACGCCGCCGGAGTAACCTCCCAGCAGGTTAAAAGAAAATGTATTGATCACCTGTCCATTCAACATACCGTTAGTACTCAGTCCCGGCGTTAACGAAGCCTGGTACTTCCTGGCTGTAAAAAACTTTTTCAGATTAATACTCTGGAATTTCAGTTTTGAACTGAGCACCCAGTCGCCAAGTTTTGTTTTCTCAACCAGCACAGAATCTGTTTTGCGGTAAGTATATAGCCAGGTGAGACTATCATTGGCCCTCACAGCCATTACAATTGAATCAGGCGCCTCATAGTTTTTAGGACTGATGATCACAGATTGTTCTGTAACATCCAGCGGCATGATTGTAATTGTGATCTGCTGATTGTATTTTGGTTCTATCACAACAGTAGTGTCTTCATAAAACTCTTTACTTACTGTGAGTGATGCTGTTCTATACCGGCTCTTAAGTCTGAGCTTAAAGTAACCTTTGTCATTTGTCATTGCTGAGATCAGTCTTTCTTTTTCATAGATACTTGCATAACTGACTTTCTTGCCTGTCTGATCATCTACAATATATCCACTCACTGTATAAATCTTATCATCGCTTACAGCTTTGTTGGTTACAAGCGTTAAACGGATTGGAGCGCGACGGATAATAATATAGTTGCCACTTTCCCTGAATTCAAATCCACTTGCAAACATCAGTTCCAGTAACTGTTTAACGGTCTTGTTCCTCTCAGAGATCGTAACGAGGGAATCTCTTTTTACTATACTGCTGTTATACGAGAAGTAGAAATTTCCTTTATTACTCAGGATCTCAAGAACCTGGTCGAGGCGCTGACCGGAAACTTCGAGAGGAACCACTTTGTTCAGTGAAGATTGCGACCAGGTGAAAAACGGAGTTATCAATAAAACGATCAGATATATCGTTTGCCTAAGTTTCATTTTAAGAGAATTCGGAGTTTAGTGAGACCAGCTTACCTGATAATATATCTTCCATTCTTCTTTTCAACCTTCAGGTCGAAAGTCTCCCCGATAATTGACATAATAGTATCGATAGATTGGTTTGGAAAGGTTGCATTCAGTTTATAGTTTTTTGCAGCCTCTGTCTCTATAATGATGTTTGTTTCGTACGCTTCGTTTAACACCTGCACAAGCTGCCAGAGCGGCGTATTGTCGCATACAAATTCCCGGCTTCTGTAATAATTATAAAGTTTGCTTTCTGTTTTTTGTTTAGATGGAAGTTTTCCAATCTTCGGAACAGCAAGTCTTTCGCCTTTGATAAGTGTGATGGATTGATTGCCCTTGATCACATTTACTATACCTGATTCAACAACAACTTCGGTGCGATCCGAAAGACTTTTGATATTAAAGGAAGTTCCGACAACTTTTACTTCAAGACCATCTACATCAATCACAAATGGTTTTGTTTTGTCGGGTGCAACATTAAAGAAAGCTTCGCCTTTCAGCTTTGCTTTTCTTACATGACCTTTTGATGTTCTTTCATCGTAGTTCAATGAAGAATGTTTATTGAGCGTAACAACTGATTGGTCGGGAAGGGTATCAATAACTATGGCATCATTGCTGGCATAGGTTACCACTTCAAGAGATGTATAGGTGATATAGCGATAAATTCCAAACAGTCCGAGCATGATGATCACAACTGCAGCAGCGCCGAGCCAGTTGTATCGTTTTTTCATCGGGATAACTACGGCCCGCGTGGAAGAACGATTTATACGTTGTTGAAATCTGAGCCAGGCTGCATCTTCATCTATCTGTGAAACCGTTGCAACTTCGCGACTGGTATGCCAGATGAGTTGAAAATGATCAAAGTACTTTTTGTTTGAAGGAGCGTCAGAGATCCAATCTTCAACAACTCTGCGCTCAGTGTCTGAAGCTTCATCCAGCAGATACTTCACCAGTAACTCATCATCCGTATTATGTAAAGGTCTTTTCAAGCCGCTCTGGTTTAGATATTTAATAATGTAAGGATGGCTGCAGGCAAAAAATCAACAAGTTTCAGCCTGAGTAATTTTAATGCCTTACCCATTTGATTTTCGACAGTCTTCACTGAAAGTCCGAGACGATCTGCGATC
>JBEVNF010000165.1:0-8551 GCA_040508255.1 Flavitalea sp. | reverse complement strand
CACTTGTTATGGATAAACTTGAAATAAAAGGCAAATGGAACGAGTGGAAAGGAAAGCTGAAACAGGCTCATGCAGATCTAACTGATGATGATCTGAAATATGAAGATGGAAAGGACGATGAGTTGTTTGGCCGCCTTCAGCAAAAACTGGGAAAATCGAAAGATGAATTGGTTAAATGGCTTAAGGACCTCGGATAATTGCCCGAATGCAAAAATTTTAGAAGCCGGTTCTTTTTTGGAAACGGCTTCTTTTTTTGTACACTATAATTCCGGGGGCAAGCCCCATTCATTATTAAAGAATCCGACAGCTTTTAGTTCGCTGGTACCTTTGTGCAGCATCTCCAGCGAATAGATCATATAGTCAGGAAACCCACTGGCACCTGCAAAATATTGATTTGCATTGGCAGCATTCATTCCTTTTAAACCGGTACCACCAATCACTGCAACAGAAGTGAGTGGTGAATTTTTCAATGGCCACACAAAATAACCAGCGAGGTTATCTCCTGTCCAGGTATTGTTACCCGACGTGATCTTATTTCTTTCGATCCTGATCGGGCAGTCATTCAACAAAGTGTTGTAAACGCTGTTTGTAGTCGCGTTGCCAAAAAGCACCACTCCCCTGCCTGCATACTTTTGCTGATCAAATTCCTTGTCACTTATTATATCCACCGCACCATTGCCACGGTAATACCAGGTTTCTGCGTCGAATCTTGCTTTGGTCAAAGCCCAGTTGTTTTCTGCCTTGTTGCCTTTTGTTCCATAAACAAAGATCATCCTGTGATTGAATGCATCCTTAAAAGTTCCATACCGCGCTGGGTTCTTTTGATTTGCCGACAGTGCTTTTGATTTTGCCCAGGTGCCGTTTTGTTTTTCAAGAAAGAGCGTATCGACGAACGAAGCGACCTGGTGCTCCAGTGTACTGAGACTATCAAGCGTGATCTTAACCGTTTCACCTTTTTTGAACGTGCCCAATGCAAGCGATAGAACATGCACATTCTGAGTTGAACCGGTTAATGTTGCATTTTGCAGATTTCTTTTCAATTGCACACGACTGTACTCAAGTGAATGCTCCTGCTGTAATATTGCCGCCCAGTTTTTTGACGAAGAAATACCAGGACTTGCAGTTGTAAAGTCGATCTCACTGATAGTGCTGTCAGCAGGAAGCTCATGCCATTTGAAAAAATCGAATAATGGTTTCCAATCTACGCTCTGATCACCGAACCAATGTTCACCACCCGGGTACTCATAATAACTGTGATCATTGTGAAATTCGGCCAGTACCTTTTTCATCTGTCTCGCATAATTCACAGACACGGTACGATCTGCATCACCATGAAATACATAAACACCAAGTGGTTTATAGTTTGTTGCCAGTTTGATCACATCACTTTGATTGCTTGCCCGGATCAACATTTGTTCTTTGACATCAGCGCTGCTGTCAGGAATCAAACCATCCGCTGACCCATAGCCTTTTAATGTGGGATAACCTGCGCATGGTGCTATTGCCGCCCACTTGTCGGGATAAGTAGCACCGAGAAACCACGTTCCATGTCCTCCCATTGAATGCCCTGTGAGATAGATATGCCATGGATCTGGTTTGAATTTATTCTTTGCAAGCTCAAACACCTCCAGTGCATCAAGTCTGCCCCAGTCTTCCCAGTTGAAACCTCTTGGTCTTCTGTTGGTTGCTGCAACCAGCGTTCCCCAGTCTTTCGCTTTGTATGCCCTTGCCTGGCCAATGGCTTCAACACCGGCACCATGCACTGATAGAAACAGGGCACCTTTTTTTGGATCATTGCCTGACTGTGGATTCACGGCGTAATATTGCAGACTTCCATCTATTTCGCTGGTAAAAGTTGAACTGTACGGTTCACCTGCCCTGGGTATATCAAGTTTTACAGAACCAGTGTCGGTGATCTTACTGCTTTTTGTGAGGACAAGGTTGCAGACATTTGATGCATCGTTTATTTCATTTGTCTCAATCTCAAATGAAACTTTTCGCATACTCATTGCCGGTATAACCGGAAGCCTGGTTGTTACCGTTTTATTATTGAGTTTTGAAACGATAGAGGCATCGTTGCAATCTTTTGCGGTGTTGTTGAAAACGACAACTGCGGCTTGCAGCCTGCCCGTAGCTCCCGGGATCAGAGAAGGCAAGGTAGCATCTGTTGTTTCCAATTGCAAAGCAGAAACTGGTTTGTGCAGACTTGCAGTAATAAATGTTCCGCGAACATATAACTCGTTCAATCCTTTCTTTAGCTGAACGGGAACATACATCCAACCGGAGCTGTACGGATCACCCATATGCGCTTCGCCGTTCAGAAAAAAACCGGCGTTACCGCGGATATTTATCAGCATTACCTGCGCAACCGGTGAGTTATAGGTCAGATACATGTAGGTCGGTCCCCTGCCGCGCATTCCAAAACCTCCGCCGCCGGCAGGTCGAAGCCTGTGAATACTATCTGCTGTGATCGATTTCCAGGTGATCGGCTGCCCTTTGTCATCATTTCCAAACAGTGCATTCTCCGCTGGTGTTTTAAGGCTGCCGTTATATAACTGATAAGCGAGCTCATCCATGTAAAGCGCTTCGCGACCATAGCGCACAGGTGCATTCACGGTAAGTGCCTTATCAAAATAAATGGTATCCTGCGCGAATGCAGCTGCATAGCCTGCAACCAGGATTGAAAGTAAAAAGATGCGATGCATGAAAGTTGGTTTGATTAAATATATGGATATTCCATTTGCCCTTATTCTATAGTAGATTTAATGACCATTAAAACGGACCCGTTCTATAAAACCAAAGCCCACAGATTATTGCGGGCTTTGGTTTTATAAGCAAAGAATTTGTTTATTGCTTGATAAGCTTGAGTGTCTTTACAAAATCACCATTGGTAACTTTCAGGAAGTAAATACCCGGTTTGTAAGCCGTAGCATTCAATCTGTGAACACCTTTTGCTGCAACCCTGTTCCGGTAAAGTGTTCTGCCATCTACGGAGATCAACTGGAGTTCGGCAGGTTTTGTGATATCGAGTGATAATGAGATATTAAAAGTGTTTACAGAAGGGTTTGGAAAAACTTCTGCGACCATTGCATCCGGCGCCAGCGTGCTTGCTTCACCCGATGACCATAAGCTGAAACGCTGGCCGCATTTGTTTGCAGAACTTGCGGCAAGATCAATTCTCGTATAGCCAAGATTATCTTTCCAGTCAATCAGCATAACATTCGGAAGTGAGTAAGATCTGAAATTGCCGGTTGTTGTGGCAAACTGGTAATTGCCTGGAGGAGCTTTAACAGTTGCAGTTTGATTAAATCCTACCACGCTCCATCTTACTTCCACATCGAACGAGTTAGGATTAATGATCTTCCATTTGCGTTCCTTTGAAGGATTATCAGTACAAATATTTTCAATTGAAAGATTATTCACGTAACGGTTTGGAAACTTCACATCTGCAACTGCCAGTTCTGCACGGATCAGACCTGTTCCGGTCTTGTGATCAAACCCTTTGTCAAAACCCGGTGTGCCTGGATTATCCATATCATAGGTTCTTGATTTAAGAATACCTCGTATAGACTCAGGAGTGAGGGTGTTGAGCTTCTGGGCCTCTATCATCAGCGCTGCAACACCAGCCGCATGTGGAGCCGCTGCAGAGGTTCCATAAAAATTCGGATAGTTATCTTTGTCGTATATATCATCTCCGCTAAAAAAGGAGTTATTGCCTCCGTCCGGTGCAGTGAAGTCTGGTTTTCTCCTGATCACGGGAAGCATTTTTGATCCTCTTGGATCGAAAATGATCTGCGTTCCACCCAGCGATGAATAATCCTGCACGAGCGGAACCTTTGATCCATAAGCCGGAGTATTGTTATAACCCGCTGCTGCTACAGTGATCGCACCAGCACTGTTGGCATGACCTGTCAGCGCAGATTTAAACTGACCAGGAACATCTGCATCGGCCACAAAAGTTCCATTGTCAAAAAGCACATACTTTATCCTTGATGGATCCGGTCCGGAAACCTTGAGGATCGCGATATAAAAAGTTGTATTACCGGTTTCATTGATAAAGCCTGCGAGTTCTATCGGATCGCCGCTTCCTATATTATCTGTTGTTGAAGCTGAAATGATCTCTCCTTTCTGATCAAGGATATAAATATCCATATCAGTTTTTGCTGAAGCGCCACCTGCTGAAAAAAACGGATCATCCCATTGAAGACCTATGGTGAAGACACCATTCACGGGAACTTCTACCGGCTGATAATAGACCGGCGGGCGGCCTGATTTTGCGAAATTGTGCGCTGTACCGCTCAATGTTCCGAAAGGTGCCTTATTCGATTTCTGATATTTCTCTTCGTATGAGCTCGCCCAAAGGTTTCCCGCAGCTGAAAAATAAGTTACACCTCTTTTCACAACCTGGTCGATCGCCTGTGCAATCACACCATCCTGGAAATAAGGTTCTGCAAAATAAAATATATCATCTGTGATCACACGGCAACCAACATTTGCAAGCTCAACGATACCTTGAGCAAACGCAGCTTCACCAAGAAATGCTGTACTGAATGCAAGATCAGCACCGGGCGCCACATCATGTACGATCTCTGCCATTGCGCGGCCCTCATCGCTGCCACCTGATTCGAGATCATTCAACACTTCAACAGCCTTTGTGAATTTATAAGGATTTGTTGCGCCCGGCAATTCACCATTCTTTACGCCAGTTGCTGCTCCGCCAAGCACATTATAACTGTCAGACATGATCCCGACTTTAACACCTTTTCCATTCACGCGTGAATTTTTCCGGGCAAGATGTGATCCCTGGGCAGTATCACCCTGGCTGTATATTGTTTTCACTGCACTGGGCGCAGCAGTGTTTTCAATTCTTGTGACCGGAATATTTTTTTTGTTATCGATGGTACCGGTATGCTTCGGACGATATGCAGGTTTCACAAACCTCACCTGGCTGCTCCGCTCAAGCTGATCAATGGCAGACAGAGGCATCACTGCAGAAATGATTCTGCCGAAAGACCCTGTGATCTTCGCACCCGCGCTTATCAATTCTTTTTTTGCTGAATCAATATTACCCGCAACGGTAATGTCGATGATCACCTGCCCGTTCACAAGTTGGATCAGTCTTTCCATCCCGTTACTTTTTGGCGTGGCAGACTGACGCGACAATTCATCGACATCCTTTCGCTGATCTTTCTGTATAAGGCGTTTCAGGTCAGGACTCAACTTTGAGAATGACTTTTTCGGCAACTGATTGTTTCGTGTTGCCGATTGAAACGCAGGTTGACCGGGTGATTGGGCAAACCCTGATTGGGTGGCACAAAAACACAACAATGCACCACATACGTAGTTACGCAAGTTTGACTTCATAGATAAGCTTGTTTTTGGTTTAGGTGGATGGGGGGAATCAGAGGGATGCCGGAGTTTTTCTACGCAGCTAATTTACAGAGGGTTCTTTATGTGGTGAAACTTTTATTTTATCTCTTCCCAGTTCCATTCGAAATTTTTCGGCTTTCCATCCGGCCTCTCAGAACGGCCACGGATCGTATACACGGTATGATAGCTCAATGCCTCTGAATCCATCTTGTAATCCAGTATCTCTTTGTAACGCTCTGGTGACAGTCCTTCGCTCAGCCATTCAAGCGAGAGATCATGCGGAAGGAATAAAGGCATCCGAAACTTATTGTCACCACCATTATGGATTTTTTCCATTACGCTATTGGCGGATCTTGTAATAAGTGTAAAAGTGAATCTTTTTACCAATTCACCTGTTTCTTTATCAGGAAGTTCAGCAACGGAGTAAAGACCCGGAATAAAAAAAAGCGGTTGCTCACGCAGTTTTATAAAATATGGAATTTTCTTTTTTTGTCCCTTTACTTCCTGGTGTTCATAAATACCCGTAACAGGTATGAGACAACGACGATTTCTGATCTTATACCAGTAACTCTTGTCATCGGCAAGCACTCTTTCGCTTCTTGCATTAAGCATGGTCGAACGCTGAGCCGTAAAGCTCTTCTCATCTTTTACATAAAACGGAATACATCCCCACTCCATTAACCGGCAGTGAACCTTCATATCATCGCGATTCACGTATATTATCGGATGTTCACCATAAGCATGAGCCATGATATGTGTTGTAACATCAAAGTTTATGGAGATTTGTGAATCGTAAATGAGATCCGGGATGTAATCGCCGATCTCCCGGATGTTCACCGTAAAAGAAATATCATAACACATGCCTAACCGTTTTCGAGTTCCTCAAATTTAACCCGAACAACCTGTTTTCCGTGTTTAATGACGATAAATAATTCACCAAAGATCAGTTGGATTGAAGGTCGGATACTGGTATCCCGGTCGATACGCCAGTTTGTATTGCGGGCTATGTAATCGCGCATACTGTCCTTATACCGAAGGTTAACCTTTACTTCCAGCTGTTTCTTACTTTTCACAACCGCCCAGAACAGAAAATAGTCAGAGCCTGTTGCGGCCATCTGTTCAAGCTTTTTTTTATGCACGGCTTTGTCAAGATCTATGATCGCAGCATATGGATCATTTCTTATTGCCTTGAAATGAATTTTAGCAAGACCAGGATCATCGTAGTCAGACAGCAGTATTGCTTTTTGGCCTCGCTCTAATAATGCGGGATTTATGCGATGGTAAGTCTGGGTAACAAGATAGGGTTTACCAAGTTCGATCAACCGGTTAATGTATGGTGCAAGAAATCTTTCGAATGGCTGGAGCATATTATTTCTTCACTTTTAATATTTCATCCATTCTTGTTGTATATCTTCCTGACAAGTGATCCGCTTTGATCCGATAAGTTCTTTCAAACCCCTGAACAGCGAACCGAACAATTTCTTTGCCGAGACTTTTGTTGATGGCGTCGAGCGCACTCATCATTTTGGACGACCGTTCGCGGTTAAAGGTGTCAAACATCCCCTGTTGTACGGCGTCATCCGGAATAATATCACAAACGATCACACCACATTTCATATAACGATAACCAGATTTGAAGATCATGTCAAATCCTTTTGATGCGGCCTTGATGATCAGCCCGGTATCATTGGTTGCTGTTTCGAGTTGTACATTCACGGAACGTGAGTACTGTTCATGATCCTGGCGATGCAGATTGGTCTGAATAAACACATGCACTCTTGGTGTAACGGTTTGTTGATTTCTCAGCTTTAATGCGCAGGTAGCAGCATGGTTTACGATGGCCTCTTTTATTGCATCAGCTTCAGTAAGTAGCTTATTGAATGATCTGGAGGTACAAATATTCTTTTTGTCGGGCGCTGTTTCCTCCCATTGAATTGATGGTATCCCTCGCAACTCATTAAGCATTCTTTGTCCAACCACCGACATATTTACGCGCACCCATTCTTCCGGCATGTTGACAAACTGAAGTGCTGTATGTATATTATTTTTTTTCAAAAGTAACGCGTGCTGATGACCGATTCCCCACACATCACCAATATTCGTATCCCTAAGCATCTGTTGTTGCAGTTGTGTATTCGCAGCCCAGAATACGCCGGTGTCCCTTCTTTTCTTTTTCGCATAACGGTTTGCCATCTTTGCAAGTGTTTTTGTAGGCGCGATACCTACCGATACCGGTATACCAATATTTTTTCGCACGGTATTCTTTATCTGCAATCCAATTTTCGCAAGATCATCCTGCAGAAGATCGTGCATATCGAGGAAAGCTTCATCGATAGAATAGATTTCCATCATCGGAACGAACGTACTCATCGTTTGCATAACCCGGTCAGAAATATCACCATAAAGGGTGTAGTTTGAGCTGAAGACTTTCACTTTTTTTGCGTCGATCAGTTCCCTGATCATGAATGCAGGCGTGCCCATTTCAATGCCGAGTTGCTTTGCTTCTTCGCTCCGCGCAATAGCACAGCCGTCATTGTTTGATAAAACGATCAGAGGCTCATTTCTTAACGCCGGATCAAAAAGGCGTTCGCAGGAACAGTAGAAATTATTGCAATCGACTAGCGCATACATTTTCTTACATCCTTTGTATCGGTGATGATGCTTGTTACCACTCCCCACACTTCCATATTCATTTCAGGAAGAATTCTGATGTCGTTGTACTTACTATTTGCGGGAACAAGAAAACAGTTGTGATCATTTTGCTTTAGAAACTTCACGGTGAATTCGCCGTTCAGGACCGCAAGCACTATATCACCGGTTTTAGCTGTGAGGGAGCGATCCACAACCAGCTTTGCGCCGGGTGGGATAAATGCATTAATCATTGAGTCGCCGGTACATTCAACGATAAAGGTGGCGAGTGGATGTTTGATAAATTCCTTGTTGAGGTCTATTCTTTCTTCCATGTAATCCATGGCCGGTGAAGGAAATCCTGCCTGGACTTTACTATTAAAAAAGGGTAATAAAACTTGTGTTTCCATAGTCTGAGCTTTGCCGGAGTAAAAATACTAAATATTTTAGCAAAAGCAAGCCGATTAGTTCTCCACACCAGCCTGTTTATCTTTGGATGCTGCATTGGATATTGATAACCAACAGATTGAAATTTGCAAGTTTTAGGAAGAGA
>JBEVNF010000158.1:0-3864 GCA_040508255.1 Flavitalea sp. | reverse complement strand
CAACTGCCTCAAGCTTTAATGTATCAAGCTGCTGACGACGATTGGTTTCAATATAATGATAGAAGTAATAGATCAACACCCATGGAATCACAAGGAATCCGCTGCTTACTATGTTTGCGATAAAACGGGTTGTGAGATCAAGACGGCTGTCGTTGGAAAGCCTGAAGATCTGCATACCGAGGAGAACGATAATACTGTTGATTATACAGGTTACGATGATCGCGATCACAAGCCGCGCGAAAATCTGCTCATTTGGTAAAAGCATCCATTTCTTCCTTTTGATATACTCTCTCAGGATATGGGTACTCAGGATTCCGCCGCCTACCATCACCAGGATCTTTTCGACCCTTTCCATCGTGATCTCTTCCTTAAATATGAAAACGTACAGCAGGGTGGATAGTCCGGACAGACCTGCCCAGCCGAAAATCTGGCAAAGCCAATAGTTGGATATTTTCTTAAGGATGCTCATATATACGCTACAAATCTAGTACTGGGTACGGTTGCCTTGTGGTTAAATAGTATATATGGCGTCATTTGTACATCGGCCGCGGGTGCCAGGGTTTGGACGGATTAACTCAAAATAAACTATTTCCCTAAAAATCAATGGTATAGCAAAAACTCGCAGCGTTTGGCGCTGGTATTCTAAGATATAGCTTTTATGTCGAAAGGTATAAAAACAGTATTTTTGTGACTTAAATTCACAGAATGAATATTACCCCCGGGCCCTTGCTCCAGACGGTCGATTCGCCGGCGGACCTTAAAAAGCTAAGCAAAGAACAGCTTCTGCAACTTTGCGATGAACTGCGCCAGTATATTATCGACGTGGTGAGTGTACACGGTGGTCACTTTGGCGCCAGCCTTGGTGTGGTTGAGCTGACAGTTGCACTGCATTATATTCTCGATACACCATACGATCAGCTGGTCTGGGACGTAGGTCACCAGGCTTATGGACATAAGATTCTTACAGGTCGTCGTGACAACTTTCATACTAATCGCAAGTATGACGGTATCAGCGGCTTTCCAAAAAGATCAGAAAGCGAATACGATACATTCGGTGTTGGTCACTCATCAACATCAATCAGTGCAGCACTTGGTATGGCACTCGCCGCGAAGTACAAAGGTGAGAACAGAAAATCCGTTGCTGTTATAGGTGATGGCGCAATGACTGCGGGTATGGCATTCGAAGCAATGAATCATGCCGGTGTTGCTGATACCGATCTGCTTATTATTCTGAATGATAACTGTATGAGTATCGATCAGAATGTTGGTGCGCTGAAAGAATATCTTACAGATATTACAACCTCTCCTACTTACAACAAGATCAAGGATGATATCTGGAAAGCCCTTGGCAAGCTTCCTGTGGGCGGAAATTTCAGCCGGGGCATGGCGAGCAAGCTTGAGCATACCATCAAAGGCTTTATAAACAAAAGCAGCAACCTTTTTGAATCATTGAAGATCCGTTATTTCGGACCCGTTGATGGTCATAATATCACCAACCTCGTTGATACTTTAAGGGATCTGAAAAATATTCCGGGACCTAAATTGTTACATGTAGTAACGGTAAAGGGTAAGGGATATGCACTTGCAGAAAAAGAACAAACCTTATGGCATGCACCAGGTTTGTTCGATAAGATCACCGGTGAAATATTTAAGAAGAAATTTGATCTGCCACAACCTCCGAAATACCAGGATGTGTTTGGGCATACGATTATAGAACTTGCAGAAAAGAACGATAAGATCTTTGGTATTACACCTGCAATGCCTTCAGGATCATCTTTGAAATTCATGATGGAAAAGATGCCGGATCGTGCTTTTGATGTGGGTATCACTGAGCAACATGCTGTAACTGTAAGTGCCGGTATGGCAACGCAGGGTCTTCGCGTGTTCTGTAATATTTATTCATCATTTATGCAGCGTGCATTTGACCAGGTAGTACATGATGTTGCAATACAACATCTGCCGGTGGTGCTTTGTCTTGACCGGGCAGGTCTTGTGGGTGAAGATGGACCAACGCACCATGGCGCTTATGATATCGCTTACCTGCGTTGTATTCCAAACCTCGTGATCAGTGCACCGATGAATGAGAAGGAACTGCGCAACCTTATGTATACTGCACAGCTTGATCACAACAATTATCCTTTTGTGATCAGGTATCCGCGTGGCGAAGGTGTGATGCCTGAATGGAGAACCCCATTTGAAGAAATTGAAATTGGCAAGGGAAGAAAAGTAAAAGATGGTGAGGAATTAGCCATTCTTTCAATCGGTCACCCGGGTAATTTTGTGACCAATGCTATCCGTGAGGTAAGAGCTGACGGATTGAATCCTGCGCATTATGATATGCGGTTTGTGAAGCCATTGGATGAAGCCATGCTCCACGAGATTTTCAGGAAATACGACAAGGTTATTACCGTTGAAGACGGAGCAATTGCAGGTGGCTTTGGCTCAGCAATCCTGGAATTCATGGCTGAACATAATTATAAGGCTGATCTGAGAATGCTTGGTATTCCTGACAGATTGATCGAACATGGAACTCCCAAACAATTGCATGCTGAGTGCGGGTATGATGCCGCAGGTATTGCAAAGACTGTAAGAGAAATGCTGGAGGTGAAAGTTTTAGGCTGATATCAACTCCCCAAAATACAATTGCCGCTGCGATCTGATGATAACAGCGGCAATTCTTTTATATATATACTTCTTAGTTCAGATCAAAAACCACTTCTTCCTGCCTGTTCTCATTAAACTCAACTATAAAGTTGTTTCTACCTTCTCCTGAGAGGATCGTCATGTAGTTTGCCTGCACCAACTCAAGCATTGAGAGAAAAAGGAATATCGCATGAATTCTATCCTGGCAAACTTCGAAGATCTTTTCGAAGCTCATAACCTTTTCACGCTTCACTACATCAACCATGTACTCACGACTGCCTTCCATCGTATAGTTATAATTTACAACCGTGTGCACCGGCTTAACTGCCTTCTGCATTTCGAGACGCTTGATCACTTTTTCAAAAGTCTTCATGAGTTTGAAAAGAGTGATCGCCTGGATTTCGGTTCCTTCCCCGCTTTCTTCACCTATCAGCGCAAGCTCTGAAGCAGAGTTACCACGGCGAACCATCAGCATCCTGATCGCTTCCATCTCAGCCATCTTTGCAGCAGCCTCCTTGAAACGTTTGTATTCAAGGATTTTGTCTACCAGTTCCTGGCGTGGATCGATCTCATTACCCTGGGCATCGATCTCCTTACGCGGCAGCAACAGTTTTGCCTTGATACGCATCAGTGTAGACACAAAAAGGATGAACTCGCTCGAAAGCTCAATATTGAGTTTTTCCTGGTCATGCACATAGGCAAGAAAATCCTTGATGATCTTGGTGATCGGGATATTATATATATCCAGTTCATCCCTTTCAATAAAGAAAAGCAAAAGATCAAAAGGACCTTCAAACTGTGGTAATACTATCTGGTAAGTTTCGTGTGTCAAGACAGATTCTTTTAGTAAGCGTTCCGGACAAACCTACACCAAATAAGGAGAGGATAAAAAACACATAACTCACAATTCCGGCACCCCAATGTGGAATAAAATATCTGGTAAAAATGCAAAAAAGGCACCAGAAGTGCCCTTTTCTTAAATATTTGCGCTTTGTTTATCAGAATGTGAGTGCAAACCCAACCGCAAGCAATGAACGCAACTGCGCGGCGGGAGAGGTTTTTTCGTCACCAAATTGTTTTACATCATCATCGTAAATCAGATCGAAGTTATAGGTAACATTCAGGAACTTATTTACTTTCATCACGATCAGGTTGGTCCAGAATACGTCTACATTCTGTGGTTTGGCATCCAGTGTTTCAGCATCATACTGATTGGGGCCT
>JBEVNF010000084.1:0-19450 GCA_040508255.1 Flavitalea sp. | reverse complement strand
ATTCGCGGGTAGACGGATCGCGGAATCGAACCAGCAGTTCACTATCCTGGTAGTTTTCGGCCATAGGTTTGTTTATCACATAAAAAAAACGAAGATTATTGATTTAATCTTCGTTTTCCTATAAAAGTTGAATTTTTTAAGAATTCTTTCTGGCAATTACCTTCTCAACAGCCTCAACAATGTTTGGAGCATCAAGACCATATTTTGTCAATAATTGAGCAGGTGTTCCGCTTTCACCGAAAGTATCGTTGGTTCCAACCATTTCGATCGGGATAGGGAAGCTTTTTGAAGCAACATGTGCAACTGAGTCACCAAGACCACCAAGAATGTTGTGTTCTTCAGCAGTAACCGCACATTTTGTTTTGCGGATAGATTTCAGAATTGCCTCTTCATCCAGTGGTTTGATCGTGTGAATATTGATCACTTCAACACTGATACCTTTTTCCTGGAGAATAACACCGGCTTCAATCGCCTTCCAGACCATGTGGCCGCAGGCAAAAATCGAAACATCAGTACCTTCAGAGAAGATCTGTGCTTTACCAATTTTGAAATCTTCTTCTTTAGTGAAGATCGGCCATACCGGTCTTCCGAAACGGAGATATACCGGCCCTTCATGATCAGCAATCGCGATGGTTGCAGCCTTGGTCTGAGCGTAATCGCAGGGAACGATCACAGTCATACCCGGAAGCATACGCATCATACCGATATCTTCAAGAATCTGGTGAGTTGCACCATCTTCACCGAGTGTAAGACCAGCGTGGGACGCACAGATCTTTACATTCTTGTTTGAATAGGCAACTGACTGACGGATCTGATCATAAACACGACCCGTAGAAAAGTTTGCGAAAGTTGTGGTATAGGGAATCTTGCCACCGATGGTAAGACCTGCGGCGATACCAATCATATTGGCTTCACCGATACCACACTGAACATAACGTTCAGGATATTCTTTGATAAACTGATTCAGTTTAAGTGAACCTGCAAGGTCAGCAGTTAATGCAACTACATTCGGGTTCTTTCTTGCTACTTCGATGATACCATCTCCAAAGCCACTTCTTGTATCCTTTTTGCCTGTTTCCTTAATATCTTTAAGCATGGATCTTATTTATTAATGAGCCTGCAAATTAGCGAATAATATTAATTCAGATCGACCTGTTTACTCTGGAAGAATTTTTCATCAACCTTTAAACGCTGTTCCCATTTCCATGCGGTGAGCATCATCTCATCGAGGTTGTATTTCGGGTTCCAGTTAAGTTCTGTGCGTGCAAATTCATTGTTTGCATAGATCGCCACAACATCTCCCGGACGTCTTGGTCCGATCTCGTAATTAAGCTTTACACCTGAAACTTTTTCAAATGTTTTGATCGCTTCCAGTACTGTGACGCCATCCCCTGATCCAAGGTTAAAAACTTCACAGCGTTTTTCGCTTCTGCGTTCAAGAAGGTATTGAACAGAAAGCGTGTGAGCATGAGCGATATCACAAACATGTATGTAGTCGCGTACACAGGATCCGTCGCGTGTTGGATAATCATCACCGTAAACCATCATCTTAGGAAGCTTGCCGATAGCTGTCTGCGTAATTGCAGGTACCAGGTTGGCAGGGCGACCGATAGGCAATTCACCTATTGATGTTGTAGGATGGGCACCAACCGGGTTGAAGTAACGCAGCAGGATACATTTACATGCATTTGCCTTAGAGAACTCGTTGATGATCTGCTCGCCCATCTGTTTTGTATAACCGTAAGGTGACTCAGCAGGCTTTGGCGGTGTTTGTTCTGTAACCGGTATGGAGTCAGGGTTTCCGTAAACTGTGCACGATGATGAGAACACAAAGTTTGGTATGTTGAATTCGGAAACACATTTCAACAGGTTGATCAGTGAAACCAGGTTGTTTTCAAAATACATCAGCGGTTGTTCAACTGATTCACCTACTGCTTTATAAGCAGCGAAGTGGATGATGCCTTCGATATCATCATTTTCCTGGAAGATGGCATAAGTGTCATCGAAATTGCACAGATCCACCTTGTATTTCTTTACTTTTTTGCCGGTGATCTTTTCAATGCCTTCATACATTCTTGCAGAAGATCTTGAATTATTATCTACTGATATAACATCGAACCCATTTTCGATCAGATCAACAATGGTATGTGAGCCGATGTAGCCGCTACCACCAGTGACGAGGATTTTTTTCATAAAGTTTAATTTGTTTGATCCTACAACATATTCATCAGGTACTGTCCGTAGCCACTTTTCAGGAGGGGTTCCGCCACTTTTACCAGTTGCTCTTTGTTGATGAATCCTTTTTTATATGCTATTTCTTCAATACATGCTATTTTGATGCCCTGACGTTGCTCGATTACCTGCACAAATTGTGAGGCCTGCATCAGGGAGTCAAAGGTACCGGTATCCAGCCAGGCTGTTCCCCTGTCAAGAATGGATACTTTCAGTTTGCCTATGCGGAGATATTCCTTATTAATGTCTGTGATCTCATATTCGCCTCTTGGACCAACCGGTAGATTTTTTGCGATTTCAACCACAGAGTTGTCGTAAAAGTAGAGGCCCGGAACCGCAAACCTGCTCTTGGGTTTGACCGGCTTTTCTTCAATGGAGATCACCTGGTTCTGATCGTTGAACTCAACAACACCATAACGCTCGGGATCACTTACCCGGTAAGCGTAAACTATCCCGCCATCCGGATTCGTGTTGTTCCGGAGCTGGTCACCAAGACCCACACCATAAAATATATTGTCACCAAGAACAAGTGCTACTTTATCATTGCCAATGAAGTCTGCGCCAATCACAAACGCCTGGGCCAGGCCATTGGGTAATGGTTGTTCTGCATAGGTTATGGAAATGCCTATTCCTGAGCCGTCGCCAAGCAGGCGGCTGAATTGTGGCAGGTCGTGCGGAGTTGAAATGATCAGGATATCCTTTATGCCGGCCAGCATCAGGGTCGAAAGCGGGTAATATATCATCGGTTTGTCGTACACCGGCATGATCTGCTTGCTGATCCCATACGTAATAGGGTGCAAACGGGTGCCGGAACCTCCCGCGAGGATGATTCCTTTCATTTTTAAGCTTTTGTTCCGGCAAATAAACAAAATATTACCGGAAAGTCACGGCGAAATTGCAATAGGATGACGGAGGGTATCCTAGAAGAGCCGAACTATCCAATAGACAACGGCTGCCAGCAAAGCACTCACCGGGATGGTAAGGATCCAGGCCCAAAGCAGGTTGATGGTGACGCCCCACCGAACTGCTGAAAGTCGTTTTGTTGCTCCGACACCCATGATAGCGCCGGTAACAGTGTGCGTAGTACTGACCGGGATGGCCAGATGCTCCGCAAAAAACAGTGTGAACGCACCTGCGGTTTCAGCAGCCACACCTTCCAGCGGGGTTACCTTGGTGATGCGGGATCCCATCGTTTTTACGATCTTCCACCCACCACTCATTGTTCCAAGTGCGATAGCACTGAAACACGCGATCGGTACCCAGTCCGGAACGTTTTTCACATCGTCCAGGGATCCATTTGCAACCATGGCTGCACCGATCAGACCCAGTACTTTCTGGGCATCGTTACTACCGTGACCAAGACTGAAAAGCGCAGATGAAACAAGCTGCAGACGACGGAACCATTTATCCGCCTGGTAAGGATTTGCCCTGCGGCAAACATTCAGAATTATCAGGGTGATGATCAGGGATACGATCATTCCTATAAGCGGTGCACCAAAAATGAAAAGAAATATCGGCAGAACTACGCTGAAGTTTACAACACTCAATCCTCCTTCATGCCAATGGCCGACGTGCGCAAGTGCTGCACCCATAAAACCGCCCAGCAGGGTGTGAGAAGATGAAGAAGGAATTCCGAACCACCAGGTCAGCAAATTCCAGATAATGGCTGCAACGAGTGCCGAGAAGATCACGTTAAGCGTGATGAAGTTTTCATTGATCGATTTGGCGAACGACATACCGATCTTGAACTCTCCTATCCAGAATTTTGCGATGAAAAAAGCGGCGAAATTGAAGAGGGCCGCCCAGAGCACTGCCTGGAATGGCGTAAGTACCTTGGTAGAAACGATTGTTGCGATCGAGTTTGCTGCATCATGAAAACCGTTGATGTAGTCAAAAACCAACGCCATTATTATAATAATAACGAGGAAAGTCATAAAGGAATAATTAAACCGGGTTGACTGGCCGTTTTTGAGGCTCGTCGCTTAGGCGTATTTAATAATAATGGACTCGATCACGTTTCCTGCATCCTCGCATTTGTCTGTCACGATCTCCATTACCTGGTAGATTTCTCTTTTCTTGATCACTTCCTTTGCATCAGGTTCAGTTTCGAAAAGACGTTCAATGCTCATATCAAAGATGTCATCTGCCTGGTTCTCAATGCTGTTTACCTTGACAAGTGCATCTGTGATCTGACGCATATTGCGCATATTTCTCAGCTCAACCACTGCATTCTTGATCTGCTCGCAACCCTGTTCAATCAGGTCAGCCATTTTCTGGATACCCTGATCATTTGGATTTACCTTATAAAAGTTGATCTTTTTTGCAGAGGCGAAGATGTAATCACAGATATCATCGAGGGCTGAAGCCAGGTAGTGGATGTCCTCACGGTCGAAAGGAGTGATAAAATTGCGACCAAGCTCAGTGAAGATTTTATGGGTCAGATCGTCATTGACGTGCTCCAGATCCTCAATCTGAGAGATCAAAGCCGCTCTCTTATCGTAGTCCGGTTCTGTAACAACCTGTTTCATAACCTTGCCCATTTCAGCTACTGTTGCAGCAACCTGTTCGAAGAGCGAATAAAAGATCTTGTCTTTCGGAGTAAAGATCTTCATGAAGGAGTTAAAACCCATGTGTAAAAATTTGGGCAAAAATAGCCTTTATGGACTATTCTAAAAATAAGCATTCATTGGTAATGATTTCTTAACAGAAGGGCGATCCCCTCAAACCCCCACTGTTTGAGCGAGTTAACGCCCCGGTAACCCGTGTTCATAATTCCTTAACATGGGCGTAACGTTCCCATAACATGCGCAGGGTAGTTTCGCCCCCGAATTAAAATCAACTGTTGTGAGCTTTAAGCGCATTCTACTTTTACCCTTTCTACTTATAAGCATCTTCGTTTCTGCTCAGACCGCCCGTTTGAACGGTAAGGTTATGAACAGCCAGAACGAAGTGGTTGCAAACGCAAGCATCGAAATTTCTCCTCTTAATAAAACGATCGCGGCTGATGTCGAAGGTCGTTTCTCTATCCAGGTAGAGTCTGGAGTTAAATACACGCTCAAAATTACCAGCGCAGGTTACAACGCAAAGATCGTTGACGATGTAACTGCAACTGCTGGCGAAGACAACACCATCAACATCGTCCTGGAAAATAAAACACTCGAAGAAGTTGTTGTAAGATCTTCTGTTCGTAAAGAAACTACAAGCGCACTGATCAACTTCCAGAGAAATAACGCTTCTCTTTCAAGTGGTCTCGCTGCTGACTTTATCAAAAGAACTCCTGATAAAAATACTGGTGAGATCCTGAAACGCGTAAGTGGTACAAGTGTACAGGATAATAAATTTGTTGTTGTTCGTGGGCTTGGAGATCGTTATAACGCAGCATTCCTTAACGGTGCACAACTTCCAAGTTCTGAACCAGACAGAAAAGCTTTCTCTTTTGATATGATCCCTTCTATCGTAGTGGATAATATCGTGATCAATAAAACTGCAACACCTGATCTTACAGGTGAATTCGCAGGTGGCCTGGTACAGGTTACAACAAAGGACGTTCCTACAAAAGACTTTCTTACACTTGGTGTAACACTTGGATACAACACTAACTCAACTTTTAAAGACTTTACCAGCAATGGTCGCAGCAGTACTGACTGGCTTGGTTTTGATGATGGCAGAAGATCACTTCCTTCAGGCTTCCCATCAAACCGTCAGACTTATGCTTCACTCGATTCAAAGAGTGATGGTCTTGCGCAGAAGATTGAGTATACAAAGCTGTTCCGTTCTGATGTTTATAAAACCCAAACAACAAATGCGGCACCGATCCAGAGCTACTCAATTGCCGGTGGTATTGGTCGTAAACTGAAAAACGGGGGATCTTTCGGAACGGTGCTTTCACTGATCTACCGCAAGAGCATGCTGACATTCGATGTTGACAGAAATCTTTATCAGGCGGACGGCCTGGCTATTCAGAGCTTCAACGATGATCAGAATAAGAACAATGTGAACATCGGTGCAATGGCAAATTTTACCTATGTAAAAGGTAAAAACAAGATCTCTTTCAGAAATCTTTTCAATCAATATCTTGAAGACAACTATTACACAAGGTTTGGTCCGAACATCGAGCGTGGCAGTGATGTGAGACTGACTTCATCAGTTGCCAATCAACGTGGTTTTTACACAGGTATCTTTGAGGGTAATCACCAGCTTAGCCTGAACAATATCAAGATCTACTGGAACGCGGGTTATTCACTCAACCAGAAATCTCAACCCGATCTTCGTACATCTGCTTATGTAAATGGTGGGATTGGTACAAATACTCCGTTTGAGTGGGACCAGGATGATTCACGTCGTTTCTTCTCTACACTCAAGGATCATAACTTTACTGCTAAAGCTGATATCACGGTACCCTTCAGCCTGTTTGGACAAAAACAGAATTTCAAATTCGGTGGATCAACACTCGTGCGTTTCCGCGATTTCAAATCTAGAATTTTCCGTTATCTCGAAGCAACAAGTGCGTTTGACAACAACCTGAGATACGAGTCTCCTGAAAACATCTTCGATCGAAACAACATTTCATCTACCGGATTTGTGATGGAAGAATTCACAAACAACCAGGATAAATACTTTGCAATGTCAACGCTGAATGCGGGATATGCAATGTTTGACAATAAACTTTCAGATAAGCTTCGTTTGATCTGGGGTGCGAGACTTGAATATTTCGAACAGTTCCTTCATACAAAGAATCTCTCTGCACAACGTGTAATTATTAACACTGAAGATTACAAAATACTTCCTTCGGTTAACCTTACTTACCAGATCAACGACAAGAATATCATCCGTGTTTCAGGATCACAAACTGTTTCAAGACCTGAATTCAGAGAGATCGCCCCTTTCCAGTTCTTCGATTATGAATCAACTTTTGGTATCCAGGGAACAGAAGGCCTGAAGAGCACTGATATCTATAATGTGGATCTTCGTTATGAATTATATCCTGCAGCTGGTGAGGCAATCTCTTTTGGTGGTTTCTACAAGAGATTTGTGAACCCGATCGAGTTCCGGCTTTCGTCAGAGTCAGTTCTTACAAGAAGAAATTATTCTTACCAGAATGCAAAAGACGCAGACACCTATGGTCTTGAACTTGAAGTAAGAAAGAACCTTCGTTTCCTTGGTGGTGAAAGCGATGTATTCAGCAACTTCTCAGTATTTGCAAACCTTACCTATATCTTCTCACAGGTTCGTTTTGACGATGTATCTCTCGGTAAAACTGTATCTGCTGATCGTCCTGTACAAGGCCAGTCACCATACCTTATAAATGGTGGTCTGCAATACAGCTCCAGGAATTCAGGCTGGGCAGCAACAGCACTTTACAACAGGGTAGGTAACCGTCTTTCGCTTGTAGGTTATACTGTAACTGGTTTCCCTGACATTTATGAAAATGCAAGAGATGTGATCGATCTGCAGGTTTCAAAGAAAATCCTTAACAAAAAAGCTGAGATCAAACTTACAGTTGGTGATTTGCTGAATCAGAGAATACTTCTTTATGAGAATGTTGATAATGCAAGAAAATATACACCGGGAACTGACAGGGTGTTCAGCTCATTCAAATACGGATCCAATATCTCAGTTGGATTCTCATACGATCTCTGATAATTGTTTATTCTTTATAACAAATAACCAACCCCAAAAAAACAAAAATTTAAAAGTTCAGATATGAAATTTCTTAAACAAGGTTTAGTCGTTGCACTGTCAGCTTTGTCATTGACTGCATGTATTAAAGTGGATATCGGTGATGACGTAACCGGTGGTGGTGGAACCGGCACTGATCCAAACGAAAGCAAGGTTCTTTCCGGTACTGTTGATGCAAATCTTACGCTTGCAAAAGGAACATACACTTTGAAAGGATATGTTTATGTAAACAACGGCGCAACGCTTACAATTGCTGCTGGTTCAGTTATCAAAAGTGATGTTACTGAAAAGGGAGCGCTGATCGTTGAAAGAGGTGCAAAACTGATCGCAGAAGGTACAGCAACTGAGCCTATCATCTTTACTTCTGGCAAAGCAAGTGGCGACAGGGTACAGGGCGACTGGGGTGGTATCATTCTTCTTGGTAAAGCACCAACAAACCGTCCAACTTCACCTGCTCCGATCATCGAAGGTGGTGTAAACCGTCCTTATGGTGGTACTGACGCTGCTGATAATTCAGGAACCCTGAAATATGTAAGAATTGAGTTCTCTGGTGTTGCTGCTGAACCAGGTTCTGAGATCAATGGTCTTACCTGTGGTGGTGTTGGTTCAGGAACTATCCTCGAAAACATCCAGGTATCATATGGTGCTGATGATGCTTACGAGTTCTTCGGTGGTACCGTAAATGCAAAAAATCTGATTGCTTTCGCAACATTTGATGATGATTTCGATTTCGATTTCGGATATAGCGGAAAGATCCAGTTTGGTGTATCTCTTAGAGATAAGCCATCTGATACTGACCAGGCAAATGGTATCGAGTGTGATAACGATGGTACAGGTACAAGCGCTACTCCTTACACCAAGCCATACCTTTCAAACTTCACATTCATCGGTCCATACGATACAACAGGATCAAGTGCATTGCATGGTCTTTCAAACCGTTGGAGAAGATCAACCCGTTTCATCCTGCGTAACTCATTGCTGATCGGTCACCGCAGAGGTGGTTTCTCACTTGAGTCTGCAGGTACTGCAACTGATTACAAGAATGGTGAGTCTATCTTCAAGAATAACGTTGTTGCAGTTTATGCCAAACCATACATTTCTGGTGATGCCGGTGCACAGGGTGTGATCACTGAAGCTGAGATCAGAACAAAAGCAGAAAGCGAAGGTAACCTGACACTTGCTGACCGTGCTGATGTTCAACTTACTGATCCGTTCAACCTGAATGCTCCAAACTTCCTGCCTAAAACAGGTTCACCGGCACTTTCTGGTTTTGACTTCACAGGTATTGATGCATTCTTTACAACTGTGAACTACCGTGGTGCTTTTGGTACTACAAACTGGGCACAGGGTTGGGCGAGCTTCTCACCTAAGACTAATGCGTATTAATTTTTTATTCGTTCATAGTTTATCGCAATTGCAGGTCCTGTTTTAACAGGACTTGCTTTTTTTTTGAGGTATATAAAATTTGAAATGAAGCGAAGAATAATCGGAACTTTGAAAGAAAAAGTTTCAATGTTTGGAAAATTGTTGCTGATTGTCCTGGTAGGTCTTTCGGCAGTTCTTGCAACTGGTTGTAAGGAAGAAAAGAAAGGATTGAACCCGCTGATGGCGGACCTGGATTCGGCTGACAGTGCAGAAATCCTGTACTTCAGAACGCCTGACAGCTCAAGGTATTTTACCTATCTGCCAACCAGAGACAAGGCATTTCTGGGGGAACTGATCTCCAACCTGAAGCAGGATACGGTGCCGCCCATTACCTGTATGAAAGAAGGGAAAATTTACCTTTTTAAAAACGGGGAGATTTTTAACACTGTTTTTTTTAGGTACCTGGATAAGGAATGCCGTTTTTTAAGATATATCAAAAACGGGAATCTTTTCCACTATGCTTTGAGTGAACCGTTGCAGGCAAGCCTTGAGAAACTTAAAACAGATGCAAAAGAGCCGGCTGTGGTGGAACATATACCGGCGGAGAATTAAAATGATTTGGGTAGACTGATCCTGTATAAAGGTTTTCGCTTAGGCGTTCCCGGAGGCAGTGATTCCGATAGTCGAATTTTTTGATTTTTCTGTTGTGGAGGAGCATATTTTACTGTATTTTGCCGCCCTTCTGACAGTTCAGGAATAAGAGTTGATGGACGATAAATAGTAAATTCAAATACAAACAATATTATGGTTTCAGGGAAAGCAAGGTTGATTGCAAATGAAATAATAGATCTGTATCAGAATCATGGACAATTTGAGCATGTAATGCAACTTGCCCAGGTAGCTGAATTGAAAGGCTATGATGAAGATATCGCACTTGCCGCACTTTTGCAGGATATCGGCCAGGTAGCAGTTGCTGCCAGTGGTTCCGGCGAGGCTCCGGATGAATTTGCTGAAGCCGGAGCTGACTATCTCCGCGAAAAAAGTTTTTCAAAAAAGATCGTAAGACTGGTTGAGTCTTCAATTGAGTCAAAAAGATACCTGGCCTTTAAAGAGCCATCTTATTTCGAACAGCTTACTGCTGAAGAAAAAGATCTTCTCGAAAAACAGGGTGGGAAGATGTACCAGGAGGAAGCAGATGCTTTTGAAAAATATCCGCTGTTTGATGATATCATGGCGGTCAGGAAACTGGACCAGGCTTTACGCGAAGAGCGTTTACTGCCTTCAGATGTAGAACACTTTCGCAACAGTATTATACGACACCTTGTTAAGGTGAGTTACTAAACAAAGATTCCCGCCCGGAGCGGGATTTTTTTTGCCCCGCCTCTGGCGGGATGAGTGACTGAAAAAACAAATCCCGCCTTGGGCGGGACTATTGTTTGGGAAACAAAGATAAACACATCAAAAACTACAACTATTGTATAAAGATCTTTTTTACATGTAACTCTTTCGTAGCGGTGTTTGTGACCCTCACCACATAAATTCCTTTCTGCAGCTTCTTCTTTAATGGGATCATCTCTGATCCGGTGCCCGAAAGATTATTCTTCTGCAACAACTGACCATTAACGTTATACAGATCAACGGCCCAGTTTCCGCCACCTTGTGGAACCTGAACATTGATATAGCTTCCGCCGGCATCAGCTACAACCTGGAACTCATTGCCCTTTACGCCCCATAAAACGGGCCTCACGGCTGTATATGCAACCTTATTATCTTTTGTAAGCTGCTTGATCCTGAAGTGAAGTTTTTGCGATGGAGCAGACAGATCGTACTTCAAAGTATAGTGGCCAATATCATTTGAATAAACGCCACTGGCAGGCACGGTAGCTACCGTTTTGAAGTTTGTGCCATCTGCGCTCATCATTATTTCGTATGCGCTTGCACGTGATTCGTTCTTGCTGTTCCATCTAAGCAATGCAGACATAGGTCCGGCATTCTGTGCAGTAAGATCTATTGTCCCTGATGCAAGCACATTTGCAGAGCAATAAACATAAGTAATGTTGAATCTCAGTACATCAGTGATAGAACCATCGTACAATGTACCTCCACTCAAAGTGTTTTCAGCATCTGTTGTATAGTCAAATGACACAGTACCCGTACCCATGTATGCAGCGGTGTTATAGTAGGTGTTGTTGATCATAGTATCGTTATTACGGATATTGACCGGACCTACATGCACAGCATCAGGTCCCGCAAAAGGATTGTTGTCATTTGCTGCAACAGGGTAATATCCAAACCAGGGGGTTGTATATTCATTATACACACCGGATGAAAGTGTTGCGCCGGAAAGCTCATCGAACCTTGTCAGACGGTGACGAACATTCTTTGGGGTATATTCAAGATTTTCGAGTGTAAACTGGTATGTGATGGTTGCTACTGATTGAAGTCTTACAGCGACTAAGGTTCCGACGGAAGGATCAAATCTTGGGAATACAAAGTGATATGGTGCGCGACCGACGCCAACAACTGTAGTGTCGTAGGTTATGCTGGACTGGCCGGTGCCGGGAGCGCACTGAGCCTTTAGATTAACCACTGGTAGCATGCACACAAGGGCACAAACAACCAGGCACTGAATTGTTTTCATGGGATCTGGATTGGGTTCAGATAATTGGTTCTACTTATAAACTCAAAAAAGGTAGCCTTATTATATTTTTACCTGAAATAAAAGGAATTTTAAGGTAAAACATGAGGTTTTTACCGGGGTGACCTGTATAAATTACGAAGAAGTTCAAGGTGAAGAGGTCTGGATACTTAAAATTCGTTATGCGATTTCCTTCTTACCGGGCAGTGTAAATCCTATGGTAGTGCCAATGTCGATCCTGCTGCGAACATGTATATGTTCACCATGTGCCTCTATTATATGTTTACAGATGGCAAGTCCCAGACCAGTACCGCCTTTATCGCGGCTGCGCGCTGCATCTGTGCGGTAAAAACGTTCGAAGATCCGCGGAAGATGCTCCTCTTCAATACCATTTCCATCGTCACTGATCTCCACCAGTACATGTTCATCATCCGGTTTGTAGATACTTGCCCAGATGGAACCATTTTGTTTTCCGTATTTGGTAGCGTTCTCGATCAGGTTGATCAGAACCTGTTTGATCTTTTCTTTGTCTGCATTTACTACAACCGGCGCTTCACAGCCCTTTTTGATCCCTGGCTTAATATTCTTTTTCGCAGTTTTAATTGAAAGTGATTCGTAAACCTCTTTAATCAGGTCCTGTATCACGAAATTTTTACGATAGAGTTGTTGTTCGCCGGTTTCAAGCTGTGAGATTTCGTCGAGATCATTTACAAGATTCACAAGACGATCTGCATTGCGGGCGGTGTTTTCGAGGAATTTCCGGCGGATGTTTTCGTCATCCATTGCACCATCAAGCAAAGTATCAACATAACCCTGGATGGCGAATACCGGTGTTTTGAACTCATGCGCGAGGTTCTGGAGGAAGTCGCGGCGATAAGCTTCGTTTTTTCTGAGCGCGTCTATTTCCTTGTTACGGTTATCGGCCCATTCCTCCACATCCTGCCTTACTTCTTCAATACTTTTCTGGGGGAGGATATATTTGAAGTACATCTCTTCCCGCTTGGTAGCTTTTTTCTGATGGATCAGCTTATAGATCAGTTTGATCTTCTGATTGATGAATTTTTCAAATGTAAAAAGGATAAGTCCATAGCTGCCTCCAAAAACGATCATAAAAGCACCGAGGCCGAACTGCCAGTTCATTGTCAACAGGTAAACACCAGCACCAACGGTCACTGCGAGTGACAGTGCCACCAATCCTGAAAGCTGCCTTGGAGATAAATTTTTCGCGCTCAACATCCTTATTCTTCCTGCAAAATTAGTGATCAAACCCTGTTACACATCAAACTTGTATCCCACACCCTTAACGGTGGTGATACAGTCGATGCCGAGTTTCTGCCGCACCTTCCGGATATGAACATCAATTGTTCTGTCGCCAACAATTACATCATTACCCCAGATCTGGTTCAGAATCTCGTTCCGGAGAAATACTCTTCCCGGGCGTGAAGCAAGCAGGTATAAAAGTTCGAATTCCTTTTTGGCGAGAACAACCGGCTTTTCGTCAATGGTTGCTTCAAAACGGATCGGGTCGATCTTGATGTTACCAATGGTGATGGCCTTTTCCTCCTGCGTTACAGACCCCGTTCTGCGGAAAATTGCCTGAACACGGCTGTTGAGCACTTTTGGACTTATAGGTTTGCTGATATAATCGTCTGCTCCTGTTTCAAGTCCGCGGATATGAGAGTTCTCATCGCTGAGAGCGGTCAGGAAAATGATCAGTGTATCGCGGTAAGCGGGTTGCGCCCTCAGGATTTCACAAACCTGGATGCCATTTTTCTTTGGCATCATGATATCAAGAATGATCAGGTCAGGTTTGAACCCTTTGATCTTAGTTAACGCATCGTCACCATCTTTGGCCGTCATCACTTCGTAGCCCTCTTTGGTGAGGTTGTAATGTATGATCTCCAGAATGTCTGGTTCATCGTCGGCAACAAGGATTTTTTTGCCCTTTGACTCCATTTAACACAAAATTTACGCAAACGTAATGTAAATGAGGGCGTTTAGCCAACACGCCCGCCTGAGTTCATAATTTGTTAATACTGTGATCATAATAAATTTACACAAAACAGGCGATATGACGTTTATAATGGAAAAGGTATGACATTTGAGTAAGCGTTAACGCAGTATTACCAATTTACAAACCCGATACAACTAATTGAACGTAAATTCGCTCTATTACCAGAGGTTGAAAATATGCATAGAAGGTTACTAACTCTGAGCTTGCTGATCGTTTTGTGTGGCAGTGGATTCGCGCAGCAGAATTACCCGTTTAAAGTTGCTTTTGACCGTATGTTGTGGCATGAGAACGTTGACAAACAACAGCAACGTTTCCTGGCACCGGACGGATCTATAAAATTTGCCATTTCTGACGCCGCGAAGAGTCTGATGCTTGATGCCATTACTGATGCCGTAGATAAAACACAGCAACGAATTGAGCAGGATACCACAACGAACGGCCAGGTCAAAACCAAATATCTCCGCTCACTCGAGCTGATGATCAGGAAATATGCTGACAGGTTCGATAAAAAGGATTTCACCCCTTCGATAGCTGCGCCATTAATTGAAGGCTTTAACGAATGTATGGAGCTCGACGAAAAGGGCAAAAGCTTTGAGCCCGTGATCAGGAAATACGAGTACGGCGTTGGTAAACTGCTCACCGAAACCTTTATTTACCCACCGGAAAATCCGGGAGCCCAGGCTTCCCAGGTTACCGTGATGCTCAAATATCTTTACAAGTATCCCGATGAGATTCTTCCCGAACTCAGGAAGAACCCGGGACTTCCACATGCTGATTCGCTGATCAAGATCGCCGCCGAAAGAGATATCAGAAAGCTTTATGACTACGCCGCTTCGCGCAACGCGCTCGGCACAAAGATCAGGAACCATCCGGATGAGACTGTGCGAACCGTGGCAGCAATGGCCAGCAGCAAAAGCGGACAGCTATATTTTCCATTCCTTGATAATGTATTGAAAGGCAAGATCAGGATGGAGGATATCGACAAAGTAAAGGATAACGATTTTCAATATTTCAGGCTGATGGTGAACACGCGTGTCGACTATGCGCGCCGCTTATTGCCACCTACCCGTGACACAGCTTTTGAAATGCAGGCACTCACGGACATGATGGCGCGCAAAGCCAAAGATTATTTTATCCGCGAGATCAACGCCCTTCATGCCAACGAAAATGAAAACGTGCGTTTCAAAAGAATTGAAGGACTAACTCCCCAGGAGCTATATTACCTGATCGTGCTTGCTGAAGATGAAATTTATACCTCCAGCTATCTGAATGTTTACAAAAGGATTTTCCAGCGGATGACAACCCCGAGATCTGATAGTCTCCTGATGAGCGTAAACGGTGATTATTTCAGGAAGTTCATCAAGATGGCCGCCGGTTACAACACGCTGAATGATTTTCTTTCAAGAATGGGCAAAGGCAATGACAGCACCCTGATCAAAGCATTTGTTATCGGTCTCGAAAGAAGCAAGGATCGTGGCAATCTTGAAGACGCGGTGGACGTGGCGGACTCTTACAGCAGTATCATGGACAAGAATCCGGCAATCGCCAGGTATATCCTTGATGAAGTGAAAAGAAGTTACGACGTAAATATCCGCAACAACAACAAGAAAGGAAAGGTCATATATAATCTCTTGCAGGTGTTATTTGAATCTGCAGATACAACCCGCAAAGTTGATCTGTCTGCAAAGCTTGGCATTCCTCCTATCTATTCTGTCGACTACAAATCACTCACCGATTCTGCGGGTAAAGTGGTACAGCAGGTGTTCTTTTATGGTGATGATGATAAAGATGGTCAGAACTCATATGTAAACTTTATGGCCATGTTCCAGGGCAAGGCAGACTGGAAGATCGCCGAAAATCCAACCCGTCAATGGGTAACCATAACATCTACCAAAGGCAAACCCGTTGTGATCTATGCCAACAAACCACTTTACGGTGAAAACGATCCCGATGCCGCAGCTCAGCAAGCTATGATGGATTACATGAGTCAAAAAAATCTTCGTCCAACTGTCGTAATACATCGTGGTCACAGTTATCACCTTGCATCAACCCTGAGAAATCTTCCCTCTTCAGCGCACATCGTGGTACTTGGTTCCTGCGGCGGATACAACAACCTTAACGAAGTACTCACCGTTAGTGCCGATGCTCACATAATCTCCTCGAAACAGGTAGGAACCAAAACCGTCAACGAACCCATCATCCAGGCCATCAACAACACGCTTGTTGCCGGCCGCAACATCGACTGGATCTCCATGTGGAAAGAGCTTGGTGGCCGTTTCAAAAACGACGCCGGCGCCAAAGAGAAGTTCGACGACTACATACCTCCCTACAAAAACCTCGGCGCTATCTTCATCAAAGCCTACAGAAGGCAAATGGATGAAGAAGAATAATAAAACCAATCATCCAAAATATTAACCATTTCTATACCCACAACACCTACACTTGATTGCTGACTTCTACTAATGCTGCACAACAATCAGTGGAGTGATAGGGATGTGGGAGTGCGGTTTCTGGCGCCTTTGCTTGCCTGGGGTCGAAGTATCCTGACACCCCGAACTTGTACCAGGCAAACACAGCGACACAAACCTCACTCCCACATCCCGGGCAAACGCTATATCTTTGCAGCATATATGGCTGAATCAAAATCCGGAAAAAAGCAGCTCGACCTTTCATTGCTGCGTCGTGTGTTCAAATATGCAAAGCCATACCAGCGTAAATTCTATATTTCGCTGGTACTTTCGATCATACTGGCGCTGCTTTCTCCCCTGAGACCCTATCTTATCCAGATCACCATCAATGATTTCATCAAACTTCACAAGATTGACTGGATAATCTGGATCACTGTGATCCAGGTCGGTTTGCTTTTTGTTGAAACTGCTTTCCGCTTCTATTTTACTTTTCTGACGGCCTGGCTGGGACAAACAGTTGTGAAAGATCTGCGGGTTGCGGTTTATGAAAAAGTACTGGGTCTGAATCTTTCCCAGTTTGATAAAACGCCGATTGGGACGCTTACAACAAGGACCATCAATGACATTGAAGCCATCAATGATATTTTTGCGGATGGCCTTATTCCGATCATTGCGGATATGCTTTCTATCATCGCGATCCTTGGTTATATGTTTTATGTGGATTGGCGTTTGACACTGATCTCGCTTGCAGCTTTCCCGATACTTATTGTGGCAACTTACTTCTTCAAGGAGAGTGTAAATAAATCGTTTATACGTGTACGTAATGCTGTTGCGCAACTGAATGCTTTTGTGCAGGAGCATATTACCGGAATGCAGGTGGTACAGTCGTTTGCGGCGGAGGACCGTGAATTTGACAAATTCAGAAAGATCAATACTGAGCACAAAAGCGCAAACATCAATGCAATTTTTGCGTATTCAATTTTCTTTCCGATCGTTGAGATCGTGCTGGCTGTGGGTACAGGTATGATGGTGTGGTGGGCCGCTACGCATGCAATCGGTATGACTCCCACCGATGCAAGTGAGCTGCTTGGCAAAATGGTTTCCTTTTATCTCTGTCTTAATCTCTTGTTCCGCCCATTGCGTGTGATCGCAGATAAGTTCAACGTACTTCAGATGGGTATGGTAGCGAGCGAACGTGTGTTCAAGGTGCTTGATAATGAGGATTACATCAAAACTGAGGGCAATTATGCACCTGCCACTGTCAAGGGTAAGGTGGAATTTGATAATGTTTGTTTTGCCTACAATGAAGAACAGTGGGTGTTAAAGAATATCAATTTCAAACTGCTTCCCGGCCAGACGGCGGCACTGGTGGGACATACAGGCAGCGGAAAGACTTCGATCATCAGCCTCATGAACCGTTTGTATCATATTCAAAAGGGGGCTATCCGTATTGATGACGTGGATATCACGGAATTCAAGCTGGATGTACTTCGCAAAAACATAGGTGTGGTATTGCAGGACGTGTTCCTCTTTTCCGGTTCGATCATGGACAATCTTACTCTTCGCAATCCCGCCATCGCAAGGGAACAGGTGATCGAAGCGGCAAAAATGATCGATATGCATGATTTTATCATGTCGCTGCCGGGTGGGTATGATTATAAGGTGATGGAAAGAGGAAGTTCGCTGAGTCTTGGTCAAAGACAGCTACTGTCATTTATCAGGGCGCTGCTTTATAATCCTTCCGTGCTGATCCTGGACGAGGCAACCTCATCGATCGACACCGAAAGTGAAATTTTGATCCAGAGGGCCACTGAGACCCTGATTGCGGGACGAACTTCCATAGTGATCGCTCACCGCCTTTCAACTATCAGGAAAGCCGACCAGATCATAGTGCTGGACAAAGGCGAGATAAAAGAAACCGGAACACATGAGAGTCTTCTTGAACAGGGTGGGTTTTATGCCAAACTGTATGAAATGCAGTTTGCAAAGATCGAACCTGCTGCAAATGTGTAATAATTACTATATGTGACTGGCCTGATGGTTTAAACTATTGGTTTACAAAAACCTGAGGTGAGTGAACAACTACATATACGAACTGTTCAAAATTCTTTGTCCTTTTCCTGCCAAAACACTTTATATTAAACTATCCCTTCTTATCTTTGCGGCAAATTTAGAAAACTGTATGCTGGTTAAACGTGCAAAATCCTTATTGGCAGTGGTTTTTAGCCTTGGTCTGGTCCTGTTTTCAGGGGTTGCTACTGCGCAGCACCATGAGGCGGAAAAAGCTCAGGGCGAGGAACATGTAGAGAAGAAAGGTTTCGACGCCAACAAGGTGATTATTGAACACGTGCTTGATGCTCATGAGTTCCACTTTTTGTCATATAATGGCGCTGACGGTGAAGAGCACCATGTAACCATTCCTTTGCCGGTTATTCTTTATTCTCCGCAGAGAGGCTTTGCCGCTTTTTCATCTGCCAGGTTTCATCATGGTCATGAGATCCATGAAGGATATCAGCTTCACGAAGGCAAGATTCACGCGGTTACCCCGGAAGGTGCGATCGATGAAACCGTGAAGGTTTATGATCTTTCTATGACCCGCAACGTGGTTCAGATGATCCTCGCGCTTACAGTGCTTGTGATTGTGTTGTTGAGCATTGCCGGTAAATACAAACGTGGTGTTGGCACGAAAAAAGCACCAACAGGTTTCCAGAATGCTGTTGAGCCTGTGATCACTTTTGTAAGAGATGAGGTTGCCAAACCAAATCTTGGCTCAAAGCACGAGCGTTACCTGCCGTATCTTCTTACTGTATTTTTCTTTGTGCTTATCAATAACATTTTTGGACTGATCCCGGGATCTGCAAACGTTACGGGAAACATCGCTTTCACAGCAGTTCTTGGTGTGATCTCGTTCCTTGTTATCATTTTCAGTGGTAACAAACATTTCTGGGGTCACATCTTTAACCCCCCGGTTCCAGGTGGTGTAAAGCTGATCCTTATCCCTGTGGAAATTCTGGGTGTGTTCACAAAGCCATTTGCGCTGATCATTCGTCTTTTTGCGAATATGCTTGCTGGTCACATTATTATCACCTGTCTTATTTCACTGATCTTTATTTT
>JBEVNF010000071.1:0-7840 GCA_040508255.1 Flavitalea sp. | reverse complement strand
ATATTTTATCCAGTTGATTTTGCTGACCATCATATCCGACCGGTTCAAATCTTCTTCATCGCCCAACATTACGGTATTGGTTTCGGGAATGATATTGGTTACATATACGGGCTTTCCGAAGGTGATATCCAGCCCTTTACGCTGGCCGATAGTATAAAAAGGATATCCCTTATGCTGCCCCAGTATTTTACCCGCCTTATCTACAAAATTGCCACCGGCAACCTGTTCTTCCAACCCGTTAACCCGGCGTTTTAAAAAGCCGCGGTAATTGTTATCAGGTACAAAACAGATTTCATAGCTTTCGCTTTTTTTGGCGAGTTCGGGATATCCGTAGTCAAGCGCCATCTGGCGGATCTCTGTTTTACGATAAGGTCCTAGAGGCAATAAAGTTCTTGCAAGTAAATCCTGTTGCAAACCCCAAAGCACATAACTCTGGTCTTTTGTATCGTCAAGGCCGCGGCTGATATAGTATCTGCCGTTGTCATGCTGGTTGATCTTTCCATAATGACCGGTTGCGATAAACTCACAGTCAAGTGCATCCGCGCGTTTCAGTAATGCGCGCCATTTGATATGAGTGTTGCACATTACACATGGGTTAGGTGTGCGTCCCGCGAGGTATTCATCAACGAAATTCTCAATCACGAAATCACCGAATTCATCCCTGATATCAAGAATAAAATGCGGGAAACCGTGTTGCACTGCAGCCATTCTTGCATCATTGAACGAGTCAATATTGCAGCAGCCGGTTTCTTTTTTGCCTCCGCCACTCGCGGCGTAATCCCATGTTTTCATGGTGATACCTACCACTTCATACCCTTCATCATGCAGCATCAGTGCGGTAATGGTACTGTCAATACCACCACTCATTGCGACCAATACTTTTCCTTTCCGGCTCATTTTAATGTGTTGTTAAGTTTGCAAAATTACGAAAAACTTAAACGGTTAAAAGGGTGGGAATGTTCGCACCGGTAAATTTAACTTCGGGCCTAAATCAGAGATTATGAAAATGCAAATGGGACTGGTTGTTGTATCTATAGGATTGATAACCATCATTTCATGTTCTGGATCGGTAAAGACTGGCAAAACTCCGGGTATTTCCGCAACTCAAAATGGCTCTCTTGTCAACAATGGGCAGGCCTGGGCAGCAGCCTGGCAGCAAAATTCCGGTGAGTACAAGGCTCTTTGTTTCCAGGCTTATTTTCTCGCAAAACTCAGGCTGGAACAGTTACTCTCCGCGGGCACCGGGAAGCCGCCGGCAATTGTTACCGATATAGATGAAACAGTGCTCGACAACAGTCCCTACACGGTGCACCAGTCTACGCAAAATAAAGGGTATACAGAAGATACCTGGGTAGAATGGACAGACAAAGCGATGGCAGACACAGTTCCCGGCGCGCTGGCATTTTTGAAATATGCTAACTCACGCGGGGTAGCCGTTTACTATGTTACCAACAGAATTGAAAAAGAGAGAGTATCGACTCTGAAAAATCTTCAACACTGGGGGTTTCCTGACGCGGACTCTGATCATCTTTTGCTTAAAAAAGAGACTTCCGGAAAAGAGCCCCGTCGTCAAAAAATTCTGGCAACCAATGAAATCGTATTGCTGATAGGAGATAATCTCAGTGATTTCAGTCCGGTTTTTGATAAACAACCTACAGAAGTCCGGAATGCAAAGGTTATTTCAAATGCTGAACAGTTTGGAAGCCGGTTCATTGTGCTTCCAAATCCGATGTATGGTGATTGGGAAGGTGGCTATTATAAGTTCAACTATACTCTTTCGGGTTCCGCGAAGGACAGCGCTGTCCGGTCAAGATTAAAAAATTATTGATCGGGTTCATAAAAACAAAAGAAAAAAACGGCAAATGCAGGGGAAAAATTGGGGATTTCTATGTTGATCCACCCATGGGTCGACGCAACTAATTGAAGTAATTTGCTGTATTAATCAATAATAAAATTCAGAGATATGATAAAGATGACGGCTATTGGAAACCTGGGGAAAGACTGTACTACAAATACGGTAAATGGCAGGAATGTGATCAATTTTAGTATTGCTCATACAGAAAAATACAAAGACGCACAGGGTAATCAGGTTGAGAAAACCACCTGGGTTGAATGCGCATATTGGACAGACAGAACTGCTGTATCGCAGTATCTTCGTAAAGGAACCCAGGTTTACGTTGAGGGTGTTCCTGAAGCAAGAAGCTATCCGAAAAATGATGGTTCAACAGGTGTCTCACTCACACTTCGTGTACAGAGTGTGCAATTGCTCGGTAGCCGGCCTGATGGCGGAGGTGCACCATCTCAAAATTCAGGTGGATATCAGTCTTCCGGAAACTACAACCGTGAATCAGCACCAGTTGCGCAGGGTGTAGGTGAATCAACTGATGATCTTCCGTTCTAGTTTAAACACTTTGATGTTTAATTTATAAAAATGGTCCCTTTCCTGATCCTGCAAGATCAGTGAAAGGGATTCTATTTTATGATCTTTTCAATCTCTTCACGCGATACCGGTGACTGTTCATCGTCAAGATTTATAACATAGAGATAGCCATCTTTACCCGGCGAAGAAATATATGTGCTCACCAATGCAAACTGTTCACTGAGCTGCAGTCTACCGGTTTTTACATCCCACTCTTCACGGGCGCATAAACATCCCATCGTTGGTGTTAAGGGAAAAAAAGGTTTCTCCCTGAAGTAAGCAGGGTCGATCGTAGTGCCATGCGCAATGATTGCTGAACGTCCAAGCTTTCCTGCGTTCCAGGCTTCCATCATCGGTTCATATTTCTGCCAGGTCGGGGGAAAAAGTTGATTGTATAACTGTAACGAATCCTGCCGCGGGGCAAGTGGCTGATGAAAATATCTTTGCCAGGGATGTTCAAATGGAAGCCCCATCTGAAGGTTTGGTGTAGGACCTATCCATTTGGTTTTTGATATCGCGGATCCAAACAGGCTATAGACTCCCTGTGGTGTACTACCGTTTCTTAAAAAATATGGAAGATCGGAACCAGATCTCGCGAGTTGCTGAAAAACCAACAACCTGCCGTCATTGTCGCGTGCAAATTCTCCGTTTGCATGTTGAATGATAGCAAGTCCAGGGTAATCCCTGTTCCATCTCTGCAACGAATAGATCACCTTTCTTCCGATCATCCGCTGATGTTTAAATAATGATCTGAGATCCGGTCGGCGCAAATGCTTCGAAGCTTCATAACCATTGATATATTTTTCAAGCTGGGCAAGCACCGCGATTGTATCATAACCTGGAAATCTTTCAACCATTGCTATCTTCAGATCGTTCTGGTTGTTTACACTTGAATCATGACGTAATAGATAGACTGCATTCAGAGCAAAAAGATCAGCATCTGTTTCGATCTTAATTTTTGAAGCAACTGAATCACTATACTCATTTGGATATACTGCATATACAGCTTCAAGCAATGCACGTTTTGTATCATACTCTGCCCAGCTGTAGGCAGCAAACATCTTATTGAATCCGTTCATGATTTCCGGACCCGTAAACAGGAACTGTGAAATGGCAAGACATGCATCTTCAAATTTATGTTCATTGTCACTGTCGATCTGCAAACGGAAATTCCTGGCTACTGTGTTTTCGCGGATATCCTTGTCGAGACGTGCGCGTTTATCTTCCAGTACATAATCTGACCAGATCTGCTGTTGTATTGGTTGTGCATGTGTAGTGCCGACACAAAAAATCGCTGTCTGAATACAAACGATCAAATATAAAATCCTCTTTTTCATCAAGGCATTAAAGGTAAATGATATACAAAGATTACATACTTATAAAGGCCGCTAATTCGGAAGTTAATCCCTAACTTCAACCCCGCTTTAACAATTCATCATTCATACAAACATTAAATAGCGGTCAAATGAAGAGATTATTTTCAGGTGTATTTTATGCGATGGTATCCATGGCTGTACTATCAGCCTGCGGAGATGCCGGTTCAGATAAATCTGCAGGCACAGATTCAACGGCAGTAAGCGGAGTTGATTCGTCAGTTGCTTCAGGATCAGATTGGAAACTCGGTGTTCAGTTCTGGACGTTCAGAGAATTTCCTTTTGTAACAGCAATTGAAAAAGCTGATAGCGCCGGAATCAAATTTATTGAAGCATTTCCTGGTCAGAAACTGGGTGGTGATTTCAAAGATTCAGCATTTACACCTGACATGTCTGCAGAAAGCCGCGCAAAAGTTAAACAACTTCTTGCAGCAAAAGGTATGCGACTTGTTGCCTTCGGTGTAACCGGTGCCAAAGATGCTGCTGACTGGAACAAGCTTCTTGCATTTGCAAAAGACATGGGTCTTGATTATATCAACACAGAGCCAAACAAAGCGCATTGGGGTATCATTGATAGTCTCTCAGGTGTACATGGCGTAAAGGTCGCTATTCACGAACACGGAAGACCAAACCCATACTGGCACCCTGATTCAGTGATCGCTGCAATGAAAGGTCATCCTAATTTGTATGCATGTGCTGATCTTGGTCACTGGGGCAGAAGCGGACTCGATCCGGTTGAGTGTCTCAAAAAACTTGAAGGAAGAATTATTGGTGCTCACCTTAAGGACATCAAAACTTTCAACGATCTGAAAGCTGAAGATGTTGTAGTTGGTACTGGTGCACTTACTCCAAAATTCCCGGCGATTTTCGCAGAACTGAAACGTCAGAACTTCACCGGTATGATCTCAATCGAACGCGAGAACAACTGGTTGAACAATATGCCTGATGTTAAACAAACTGCTCAGTACTTCAACGAGCAGGTGAAGGCTTTGAAATAATTTAGTTTTTCATATCTCACTTTAAAAGTCTTTCGCCTCCGCGAAGGACTTTTTCTTTTTATAATTGCTGCTGAAGTATCTATTTTTGAAGATGTCTGAAAAATTATTTGCTTATAACGATCTGCTGGAGTTTACTAAATCAGTTTTTGTAAGAATAGGATGTACAGAGAAAGACGCGGAGATGTCAGGCAAAGTATTGTTATCTGCTGACCTTCGTGGTGTTGATTCTCACGGTGTGGCAAGGCTTTCAGGTTATGTGCGTTTATGGGAAGCAAAGCGTGCAAACACGAAACCTCAATTGAAGGTGATCCATGAAACACCTTCAACAGCTGTTGTTGACGGGGATGGGGGCCTCGGTCTTGTAGTAGCACCATATTCGATGCAGATCGCAATTGATAAAGCAAAGAATGTTGGTACGGGATGGGTTAGCGTACAGAATAGCAATCACTTTGGCATCGCAGGTTATCACGCGATGATGGCGCTTGAGCATGATATGATCGGTATTGCCATGACTAACGCAAGTCCGCTGGTTGCACCTACATTCTCAACAGAAAGATTACTTGGCACCAATCCTATATGTGTGGTGATCCCCGGCGGGGAAGAGCCGGCCTTTGTAGCCGATCTTGCAACTACCACGGCAGCAAACGGCAAGCTTGAAATTCTACAGAGAAAAAATAAGACTGCTCCATCAGGATGGATCCAGGATAAAGATGGTCTTTCAAGTACCAATCCACATGAACTAAAATCCGGTGGTGCATTATTACCGCTGGGTGGCGATCGCGAACATGGTAGTCATAAAGGGTATGCTTTGGGGGCAGTGGTTGATATTTTTTCTGCAATCCTTAGTGGCGCGAATTATGGTCCCTGGGTTCCGCCTTTTCCTGCCTATGTGCCGATGCCAGATCAAATGCCCGGTAAAGGAATAGGTCATTTTTTCGGGGCCATGCGGATTGATGCATTCCGCCCCGCAGCTGATTTCAAAAGCAATATGGATAACTGGATCCGCCGTTTCAGATCTGCCAAAACCATGGAAGGTGAAAAGCAGGTGCTCATTCCAGGTGATCCGGAACGAGAAATGGAACAGGACCGCCTGGTGAATGGAATTCCATTGCTGAAAGCCGTCGCAGATGACCTTGAATTTCTGGCCGAAAAACTGGGTATCTCTTTTATCTGATTGTCTATCGGTTTAACCAACTATCAATTATCTTCGCTGTCCAAAATTCTTTTTAAATAATGAAAATTATGAAGTTTGGTGGCACCTCGGTTGGTAAACCGGAAAGGATGCACCAGGTAGCAGATCTGATCACAAGGGACGATGAACCCACGATCGTTGTATTAAGTGCCCTTAGCGGTACAACAAATGCACTGGTTGCCATTGGTGATGCGATGGCATCAGGCGATAAACAGCTTGCCAAGCAGAACATCGATAACCTCGAAGCTCATTACCAGAAATTCATAAAGGAGCTCGTTAAGACTGACAAGGCACTTGAAAAAGCTAAGAGCATTGTAACAGAACATTTCGAATTCCTCAATATCATCCTGAAGATTTCTTTCAGCGAAGCACTAAGCAAAGATATTCTTGCCCAGGGTGAATTGCTTTCAACAAAATTGTTTTCAGTATACCTGGACGATATTGGTCAGCCTCACTCATTGTTACCTGCACTTGAATTTATGTCGATCGACATTTATGACGAACCACAGGTTCCCGTGATCAAAGCAAAACTGGATGCTTTGCTGAAAAATCACAGCGATAAAAAATTGTTTATTACGCAGGGCTATATCTGTCGTAATGCCCGCGGAGAAGTAGATAATCTGAAGAGAGGTGGAAGTGATTACAGCGCTTCACTCATCGCTGCTGCCGCAACTGCAACAGTATGTGAAATCTGGACAGATATCGACGGTATGCATAACAATGATCCGCGTGTTGTAAAGAAAACAATGCCTATCGAACAACTGAGTTTTGAAGAAGCAGCTGAGCTTGCATACTTCGGTGCAAAAATATTACACCCTGCATCTATCTGGCCGGCTCAACATTACAAGGTTCCCGTTAAGTTGCTGAACACAATGCAACCTGAAGCAAAAGGAACATTGATCGCTGAACAGGCTGGTTCCGTTGGTGCAAAAGCTGTTGCAGCAAAAGATGGTATTATTTCAATTAATATCAAGAGCAGTCGTATGCTTCTCGCCTATGGTTTTCTAAGGAAAATCTTCGAAGTATTTGAAAAATATCGCACACCGATTGACATGGTGACTACGTCTGAAGTTGCCGTGTCTGTAACAATCGATACAACTGTTCATCTGAAAGTTATCGTTAAAGAACTTGAACCATTTGGAAAGATCACAGTTGAAGAAGGTCTTACTATTGTTTCAGTTGTAGGGAATGAAATCGCTCAAACTCCGGAAGTTTTAAGTAAATTGTTTGATGCACTTTCTGTTGTGCCGGTGCACATGGTAAGTTATGGTGGAAGCAAGCATAATGTTTCATTACTTGTACCATCTATTCATAAAACCCAGACATTGCAATTGTTAAACAAAGGCATGTTCAACCTGGACTAAGCATTACGATATGAAACAAACGGCAGGCCCGCGCTATCAGCTTTTATTATTATGGTTGATGATGTTGAGTCTGCCGTTTTTTGTTTCCGGCCAGCCCAAAAATTTTATTACCGGTATAGTACTCACCGGTGAAAAAGAAACCCCGGTGCCGAATGCAAGTGTGTTTATAACCAACAGTTCCAAAGGCACTGTTACAAGTGCATCGGGCCACTTCGACCTGAAAGATATTCCAGCTGGTAAATATGAACTTGTAATCTCTTCAGTTGGATTTGCAACCCAGGTGTTCCCTTTCTCTTCAGATAAACTTCCATTAAAACTCAGGGTATATCTTCAGCCAAAAATTACAGAGCTGGAAGCAGTAGTTGTTGAACCATATGAGAAAAACGGCTGGGAAAAATGGGGCAAGTTTTTTCTTGAGAACTTTATAGGTACGACTGATGCCTCTAAACTCTGTAAGCTTAGGAACACAGACGTGATCCATTTTCGTCATTCAA
>JBEVNF010000032.1:0-3787 GCA_040508255.1 Flavitalea sp. | reverse complement strand
TACTTTTTTCACCGGCAATATCATGCGTGGCAACCCATTGTTCAGGAGTAAGAAAACCACCCGGCAAACGGAGACGGATCATATACGAGTAAAGGCGATCCAGCTTTTTTGCAGCACGCTCGTCGCGACGATCGCGGTCATCCTGCTGATACATACCATGGAATTTTACCACGGCCTGGTCATCATCAGAAATAGCACCAGTGATCTCGTTTTGCAGACTTTCTTCGATCGTTCCTCTTAAACCATCGCTGGCTTTTTTGATCCTTTCAACCGGTGATTGATTATTTTCAGACATATTCAGTTTGGTATTACAAGTATTCGTTGATTAGTAAACGTCACGCAGGTATCTTCCCTGCTCTTTCATATTCGAAAGATATTGTTTGGCCTGTTCTTCTGTTTTACCGCCGGATTCTTTAATGATATTGATGATGGTATTCTCAACATCAAAACTCATAGGCTCTTTTTTACCACAGATATAGATGTATGCGCCACCCTCTAACCAGCTATAAAACTCAGCCCCGTTGGCCTGCATTTTATTCTGAACATAGATTTTTTGCTTCTGATCTCTTGAGAAAGCTACATTCAGTTTTGTCAGCACACCGGTTTCAACCCAGTTCTGCAATTCAGTCTGGTAAAGAAAATCCGAAGCAAAATGTTGTTCTCCAAAGAAAAGCCAGTTGCGGCCACCAGCACCTATCGAATCACGTTCAGCAAGAAATGATCTGAATGGTGCGATACCTGTTCCTGGTCCGATCATGATCACATCTTTATCTTCTGCAGGCAGACGGAATTCATTGTTCTTGTGAACATAAAATTCAATCTCAGAATCTACAGGTAACATAGCAAGATGTTCTGAGCAAAGACCATATTTCAGTTCTTCATTGATAGTGAAGAAATCTTTTGCAACAGTTATGTGCACCTCACCGCTATGTGCTTCAGGTGATGATGAAATAGAATATAATCTTGGTGTGATGGGTTCAAGAATGCTGATCACTTCTTCGAACTGCTGGCTGTCCTGTACAGGATAGATCTTCAAAAGATCAAGCAAGCCAATTTTTGTTTCAGGGATATCCTGTTTCACAATACCTGCGTATTGTTTAACAACGCGTTCCGGCAGGTAAGCAATATTCAATTTCTTATGAAGAAGGTTCACCACAGAATGGTTTCCTGTACGATGTTCAAGACTTTTTTCACGATCGATACCTGTTAGTGAAAGTATCGCTTCTGTAATGGGAAGATGATTGTAAGGAAGAATTCCAATTGAGTCTCCTGGCTTGTATTCTACACCATCTGCACCAATTTCTATATGATAGGTTTCTTTTGACGATCCCCGGTCATTGAGATTGATATTTGAAAGAACGGTACCAGCGTACACTTTTTTACCTGTTGCCTTTTTTGCAGGTGCAACCGTGACAGCAGCGGATTGCGAACCACCACCCTGGCTGTTGAGTCTTGCTAAAAAGTTTGTAAACCAGTTTTCAGCATCTTCTTCGTAATCTACATCACAACGTTGCAGATCGATGATACGTTCACCACCGAGGCGTTGAAGTTGTGTGTCCACATCTTCACCTGCCTTACAATATAAAGGATACGATGTGTCGCCGAGTGCAAGCACACCAAATTTCATTTTTTCAAGTTTGAACCCGTTCTGATGAACATGATCATAGAACCTCTTTGCTGCAGCAGGTGGTTCACCTTCGCCTTGCGTACTGATCACTGCAAGGAAATATTCTTCTTTTGGAAGATCATTCAACCTGTACTGATCAAGGCTAACAAGCTTTGCATTGATACCGGCTTTCTTTGCTTTACCGGCAAATTCGACTGCAAGCTTTTTAGAGTTCCCGGTTTCTGTGCCGTAAGCAATAGTGAGTTTACCGGCAATTGCTTTGCCCGAACCAGCATCTGCAGAAACTGTTGCATTTGATGCATCATCCTGTGAGATCAACCCGGAAATGTATCCGTTGATCCAGATGAGCTCTTCTTTACTCGCCAGTTTCACGAGCTGCAATAAGGTTTGTAGTTTAGGCCCTGCCAGCATATTCTTTCGCTTTTTCCGTGTTTTCTGTTAATACCGAACCCAGTTTTGCAATCGGGTTGAAATAATGTTCAGGTTGTTCACTGTTTGCTACCCATGCAAATTTTGCATTAAGGTTTACAACCTTTCCTATGATGATAAGAGATGGTGAAATAAATTTTTGCGACAGGTTCAGATCTGCATCATAGATGTCTGAAATAAAAACCTGTTGCATTGGCGTTGTAGCCTGTGCGATCATTGCGATCTTCTTGCATGGATCAATATTATGTTCCCTCAACTTCGAAAGTATCGCCGGTGTTGCTTCACCGGACATATAAAATACGATCGTATCATTCGTGGTTGCAAGATCACGCCAGTAATCTTCAGAAAGAACTTCAGATTTATAATAGGTAAGAAATCGTACCGCTGTAGAATGATCGCGTGCAGTCAACGGAATACCGGCATAAGCAGCGGCGCCGGACGCGGCAGTCACCCCGGGAATAATTTCGTAACTAATACCATTTGCGATCAATGTTTCCAGTTCGTCAAGAATATTTGAAAAGAATGAAACATCGCCACCTTTAAGTCTCACAATCAGTTTATGTTGAGATGCAAGTTCTACAAGCATTTCATTAATAGAAAGTTGCTTTGTTGAGTTGCCCTTTCCACATTGCTTACCAACGTAGATGATCTCTGCTTTGGGGTTTGCATGTACGAGAAGGATCTCAGGACTCACGAGCCTGTCAACAAGGATCACATCTGCAGACTCCAGGAAGCGCGCGGCCTTCAGCGTAAGCAGTTCAGGATCACCAGGACCGGCTCCAGCCAGTATCACTTTCCCTGTTATGTTTGGTTTTTGGCTCATGTTATAGTATCAGATAAAATGGTCAATAGGTTCATCGAATGAAAACTGATCTCTTTCTGCAAGATCACTCCTGTGAAATACAACAGATGAATCAGGCACACTGTATGTAAGCCATACATTACCACCGATGATGCTGTTTTTTCCAACGGTTGTGTTTCCACCCAGAATTGTAGCTCCTGAGTAAATGATCACATCATCTTCGATGGTTGGATGTCTTTTCTTTGCGGCAACTTCCTTCGAACTGTTCAGTGCACCAATTGTAACACCCTGATAAACCTTAACGTTGTTACCAATGATTGTGGTTTCACCAATAACGATACCGGTACCATGATCGATAAAGAACGCCTTGCCAATCGTAGCGCCCGGATGGATATCAACCCCGGTGCGGCTATGTGCATATTCAGTAAGGAAACGGGGAAGGATTTTCAAACCAAGCTTCCACAAAACATTTGATAAACGATAAACTGTGATTGCATAAAACCCGGGATATGCCATGATCACTTCTTCCAGTGAATCAGCTGCAGGATCATACTTCCTGATCGCTTCAGCATCAAGTAACAATTCTTCATAGATACCTGGTAATTGCTGAAAAAACTGATCAGTGATCCCCTGCACTTTCTCACCATCTTTCACCATTTCATAGATCAGGCTGGAGAGATGGCTTTTCAATGACTCAAATTCTTTTTAAAGATCCTGCTGCTGCAAACGCTGTGAGGCAGGCATGAACAAAAATGCGAAAAGATCATTGATAAACTTTTCTGACAATTCTTTATCTGGGAAAGCCGCAAATGCTTTCTGTTTCTGGCTGTATAACTTTTGAAGAAAATTTTCTGCTGACATAGAACGGGTATTATATCATGAAAAATCTGGTTAGTGTTTGCTGATCAAAGCCTGCGCAGTTAGTTGAT
>JBEVNF010000014.1:0-4174 GCA_040508255.1 Flavitalea sp. | reverse complement strand
TGTATTAATTTTGTAAACCTTTCGACAGCAAGATTTGCGGCACGATCGAAAGAAGTTGGTGTTAAAAAAGTTGCGGGTGCATCGCGCAAACAGATCATGCTACAGTTTTTTGCGGAATCGTTTGTGCTTACAGGATTAGCAACCGGTGCCGCACTGATCATTGCATACGTTCTGATGCCTGTTTTCAACAATTTTACGGGTAAAACAATAGTTATAGACCTTCTGCAGCCAATCCAGGTTTTGGGTATCGTTGGCTTATTGATAGTAATAAGTTTACTCGCAGGTGCTTATCCTGCGGTAATATTAAGCGGCTTCAAACCGATTGTCAGTTTGAAGGGAAAAGCCACCAGTTCCGGTTGGAGTATTTCTTTTAGGAAAGCCCTGGTTGTGTTCCAATTTGCGACTTCGGTGACACTTGCGATCTGTACTATTGTTGTGTACAGACAGATGGATTTTCTGCAACGGAAGGACAGGGGATTCAACTCTACGCAAACAATGGTTATAAATTTTGAAGGAGACAGATCGGTGCGCGCAAGACTTGAATCTGTGAAAGCAAAACTTAGTAATATCAGGGGAGTAGAGGCAGTTACCGCTTCTTCAAATGTGCCCGGTGATACAAAGCAAGGTGGCTGGTCAATGGATTTCGCGAAACTGAATGGTGATACACTGCAAACAGAAATGCCAATATACCTTGTCGATTTTAATTTCAATAAACAATATGGAATTTCGGTTGTGGAAGGCCGTGAGTTGTCTGCTGCTTATCCTGCAGACACCATTGAATCAATGCTGATCAATGAAACAGCAGTAAGAAAATTAGGTCTCACAGATCCGTCACAGGCAATCGGGGTGAAAGTAGGTATGTATCCAAACAATGCAAAGATCGTAGGAGTTTTGAAAGACTTTCATTTCGAAGGTCTGCAAAAGGCAGTGACACCATTGGCGATGCGTATAATGCCTGGAAATTTCCGGGTACTGTCATTGAAACTAAAAGGGAACGATCTCAGGAACACAATAAAGAATATCGAATCACAATGGAGCAGCATTGTTCCGGAACGACCGTTGGAATATGTATTCCTCGATGATGCTTTTAACCGGCAATACTTGTCAGAGATTAGGTTTGGGCAGGTATTTGCGGCATTTGCAACCATTGCGATCCTGATCGCGTGTCTTGGTCTTTTTGGCCTCGCGCTGTTCAGTGTTCAGCAACGTAGAAAAGAAATCGGTATCAGGAAGGTATTGGGTGCAGGAATTGCATCTATTGCAGGAACGATCAGCAGTCAGTTTGTCTGGTTAGTTTTGATAGCCGTGATCATGGCATCTCCGGTTGCTTATTTCCTGATGCAAACCTGGCTGCAGCAATTTGCTTTCCGTGTTGACTTGTCAATCTGGATCTTTGTCCTGGCAGGGATATCTGCGTTGGCAATCTCACTGGTCACTATCAGTTATCACACGATCCAGGCATCATTGGTGAATCCGGTTGACAGGATAAAGGCTGATCAATAATCCAATGACCCGATCAGGCTATTTTGAGGGTGACATGTAAGCATAAAGTTGCCTGGCTTTATCATTCTCCAGGATAAAAAAATCCATACTATCCAGCAGCCCCTGGGCGGTGCGGATATGGCCGTAAAAACGAATACTGTTCTGAACAGTCTCCATTGGTTTATCAGAGAAAAATTCAAAATCGGGATCCTGTTCGTACAGGCTCCCGATAAAATCAGATATCGCATTCAATCCATTAAATACCGCGGTTTCATCGTACATCACAATGTCCTGGTGGTATATTTTGCCAAGCAGTTCATCGCGTTTGGTACGATCCTTTTCATTCCAACCATCAATATGATATTTTTTAAACTCTGTAAGTTGTTGAATGTTCACAATGAATATTTTATTCCCGGAATAATGTTTACTGCCCCAATTAAATCTTCTGTGAAATATACTGTGCAACCTCGGCCAGCCTGGTGGTAAATCCCCACTCATTATCATACCAGGTTGCAATAGAAAGCAACTCACCTTGTTTAACGGTCAACGGGATATCTATGATCGAAGAATGCGGATCGCCGACAATTCTTGCTGAGGTCCATTCTTCTTCCAGCACATCCAGAACGCCTTCCAGTGGTCCGCTGGCTGCTGCGTTCCGGAACGCAGCATTCACCTGCTCAACGGTACATTCTTTTTCAGTCAGCAGGTTCAGCTCTGCAATACTACCTGTGCGTGTCGGAACACGGTAGGCTTTACCGGTGATCTGAAGATCTTTCCAGATGAACTGCAATGCTCTTGCTGCACCGGATGCTGAAGGAATAATATTTTCAGCCGCCGCCCATGAATCGCGACGATCTTTCATTGGCTGATCTGTAAGTGATTGAGTATTGGTATACGAGTGTACTGTCGAAAAAAGTCCATAACGAATGCCGAAATTATCAAGTATCACTTTGATCGCTGCAGCAAGTGCATTGGTGGTGCAACTACCCATGCTTACGATCTTATGTTTGTCTGCATCGAAAGTTTCGAGATTGATACCTTTTAGCAGCACTGCATCGCAGTCTGTAAGTGTTTTGCTGGCAGCGCTGATCAGCACGTATTTTGCGCCACGATCTATGTGTGCCTGGGCACCCGGGCGTGTTACCGCGCGGCCCGTACAATCAACCACGACGTCAACTCCAAGTGCTTTCCAGTCGGGTATTTCAGCTTTTGAATTGATGTACCGGATCTTTTTATCACCTATTACCAGGTTGTCGCCATCGGTTGAAACTTTTTCACCAAACCGGCCATAGTTCGTATCGACCTGGAACAGGGAGGCAAGTGTTTTTACATCATGAATATCAGAAACAGAAACAGGAGTAAAGAGTTTATTTTCAAGTGCTATGCGTAGAAACTGGCGGCCAATTCTGCCGAAACCATACAATGCAATGTTTGCCATACAGGGATTTTATTTTTAAATGAAAGATCAAAAGAGGTCACTAAAGTTACGGGCAATACCTATAAAAAGTACATTCGGCTACACGAATGCGAATTTTGGATACTGTCCCGACTGGATCAATTCGGATCTTTGCATCGACAGTAGCCCGGATTTCCGGATACATAAACAGATTTCAACTGCATATTGTTTAAATTCATAAAACCTGGAAATGGTAAAGAACATCTTCTCGCTTATTTTGCTGATAGTATCTGTGTTCCTCAATTTCAAACATGGATGGGATACCTGGAATTATAAGAACAATCCGGCGTCCGCAAAAATGATGGCTGACCTCGGCATCAGCGAAACGCTTGTGCCGATATTTGCGGGACTGACGATACTGGTGGGCGTTTTGCTGCTGATTCCCAGAACCTTTTTTCTTGGTAATGTTTTAAACGCAATGTCGATCGTGATGATCATGGCACTTGCGGCAAGAACAGGCAACTACAAAATGATCCTGCTTGAAATTCCTTTTCTTGCAATGCCGCTTGTGATGATCTGGCTAAAGTATCCGTTTAAGAATTAATGTGCACTGCAATACTTTTTAACCAGCTCATTTTCGATCCCTTTCCTTTTTGCGTTTTTGTAAAGTAAATTGATCAGCGGTGTGATAAGGCTTAGTGGTCCAACCAGATTTCCATCACCAATCTTCGCGACAACAGCAAGATGATACAAACTTTTGGGAATCGATTTATGATTGGTTAAACCGTCATTTGCAAGACCATAAGTTATTCGAAGCGAACGCTCAAATCCAATACTACCCGGGTTCAATACAACCCTGAACACTATCTCATCATCAGTGTCGTTAAAGAACTTATGTATGGCTTTGGGCGGAACTGTGATTACCTCACCTTCACTAAGATAAAGCTTCCTCCCTTTTGAGAGTTGAATCCCAAGTTTGCCTTTGCAGGCTGTAAAAGTTTCTGAAAAGTTGTTATGATAGTGCAGCGGAGTACCACCTCCTGGTGCAAGATATACTTCAACTTCGGTATGCGCTCCGCTACTTTCTGCTGAGGTTCTGACAAATACTACCTTGTCCTTTACAAAAGGGTTTGTGATCGTACGTTCCATTAGTTGAATTGATTTACAACAAAACTAACGAGTTGTGCGATCGCCGGATATCACATAAAGATGTAACTCAGCAAACATTAAGCAGTATCAACGGCTCAAATAGTATTACGCGAATTGTACATTATTTATAGAAGATATCCAGATATT
>JBEVNF010000013.1:0-9310 GCA_040508255.1 Flavitalea sp. | reverse complement strand
ATCGAAAGGCAGGCGAAATATGTTGACCTGAAAGGATTTTGCGAGAACCATTTGAATGGAACTGTTACAATACATTTTTCCTCATCTAGCGATCTTACTCTTACGCCTGAAAAATAGGCACTCGGTAATTTAGCGAGCAGGAAAAGCCTGAATCGAAATCCGCTGTTAACAAGCCTGGCAAATTTGTTGGAGTTGTCCATCAGTAATCTTTATAGCTCTCTGCTTTTAAGGCCGCAGGAGCCCAGTTTGTAAAGAACTCCATTACTTTACCCTTGTTATATCCCTTGTCTTCTTCGAGGTAAGCGGAGTTTTGCGTATGCAACCTGTTGCCATTGCCATCCAATACGATGAATACAGGAAATCCAAAACGCTGAGGATATCCAAGTTTTTTCAGTAAGGCCGGGTTCTTGTTTTCTTCGCTATAATTCATGTGATATACAACATAATTCTTGCTGATCAATGAATCAATTGATTTGTCTTCAGTAACAAACTGATGAAACCTTGCGCACCACACGCACCAGTTTCCACCGATCTGAACAAACACATGTTTACCGGTTGCCTTCGCAGATTTAACTGCTGATGCAAGTGCTTTTGCTGCATCTTCCGTGGGTTTGTATAATTTGAAAGATTTCATGTCCTGCGCAGACGATGAAATAATAATAACTAACATTAAAGTGATCAATGAGAGTATCTTCTTCATTCTTTGAAGTTAGGGAATTCAGATCAGCCCGGACGCAAAAAGTCCCGCCTGAAAGCGGGACCTCACTGTTAATATTGCGCGTTGCGCTATGTTAACTTTTGATAAACGGCGAAACGATTGCAAGCACCTGCTCTTTGGTCAATCCTTCATCAAATGCTTCCGAAGCTGCGTTTGCAGAGATTGCCATTCCATTGATATTTGTGATCTGGATGGTTGCCTGAGTTGTATTTTCTTCACCATCATAACTTGCCTGAACCGCAGAACCAATACCTGCAGTGTCTTTTCCTGTTATCCATGGCTTTGCATCACCAAAATTATTTGCTTTACGCATCTGGCGGATATGTGATGCGTGTCTTGCTTCAACTGAGTGAATATTCAGAGCAGCCGTCAGCAGATCACCGCCACCAACTAATTCAGCAGCGCGTCCTTTGTATGCACGCACACCAGTGTCCTCAAATGTTTGAGCTACTGCGAGGAAAGTACCGTAATTGGTAAATACGTTTCCGAATGCACCGCCCGCAGTGAAATCAAATTGTGGCATCGCGACCGGAGTTCCGCCTGCACCTTTGATCGCAGTTGTAAGAAACGCTACGTGAGCTGCTTCATGAGCACCTATAGTTTCAATTGCACCTTTTGCCGCCCCTGCAGGGATCAGATTAGATGCCGCATTACCCTGCTTGTAAAATTCTGACTCAAGATATTCAAGTGTAAGTGCATAGTTCAGAATCTCAACAGCTGTGTCAAGTGTTCCGGCATATGCTTTCTTGAACATAGAACCAAGAGCAAGAGGGATAGCGGTAAGTGCAAGTTTTTTTCCAAGACCAGCAAAGCTTTTCATAGCAGCACGACGTGTGTCGAGACGCTCGTAAACTTCCGGATCAACTTTTTCTATTTCGTGAAGAACGTTATGAAGATTCATGATGATTAATTTAAGAGGTTGGTAAATTTGATGCGTTGATCTTTGTTACGATAAACGGTGCTGCTGCCGCAAGAACATCTTTTGGTGCCAGTGCTTTGTCCAAACCATTCATATCGATTACTGAGCTATCAGCAAAAGATCCGTTGCTGATCAGGTCACGGATGTAAGCGGCATGTCTTGCTTCAACAGAAACAATTTTACCAGCCAAAACAAGGTAGTTTGCAGATTTGATCAAACGGCCTGCACCGTTATATGCTGATACACCAAGGTCTTCAAATGTTTTTGCGGTAGCAAGAACACTGTCACGTTTTGTGAAATCAACAGCTTTGAATGTTACTTCAAGACCAGGGATCGCTGCTGTTGCAAGTGCGTTCTTGAAGAACTCACGGTGAGCGATCTCATGATCACGGATATCTGTAAGCAATGCTTTTTCTCCGTCAGTCATACCAGAATATGGTGTCTTGATGACTTCAGTGTAGAACGCAGCTTCGAGTTGCTCGAGTGCGTAAGCATAATTTAAGATTCCAATATCATCTTTACCAAGGTCAACCCCGGCACTCATGTTATTGTCGTCATCATCTTTTTTACATGATGCTGCCATCGCCATAACCCCTGCGGAGGCACCGGCAAACATGAGAAATTTACGGCGGGATACTGATTGAATCAGGCCTTCACCTGAAGCCAGCTGGCTTTGTTGAGGAGAAATGTTTGTTGACATAGTCTGCGTTTGTATTTAATAAAAGAGAATGCTGTTTGTATGAACCTTACCCTGGGTGTTGATTGACATACGAGAGATTGTTAAACCCGGATTTTCAGATTGATGATGCCGGATTTATGCCAGCGATTTTCGGGACAAAATAGCTCTGGCATGAAAGTGGTTTGATCCCGGTTTCCTAATGATAAAAATGAAGAACGTTACTGGAAACACTTATAAATAGTGGAATATTGGGGTATTATGTAGAAAGGTCTCCACTGAAAATATTTTGAACTTTTTTTTAAAAAAGTTAAAACTTTTTTCAGTGAAGACCCTTTGTGCGCAGCCAGGTTGCTATTATAGCACCTGGTTCTTCAATAAATCTTCTATCGTATCTCTTGAACGGATAAGTCTTGGAACACCATTTTCAACAAATACTTCAGCAGGCTTGAATCTTGAATTATAGTTTGAAGCCATCTCAAAACCGTAGGCGCCCGCGTTAAAGAACACGAGATAATCGCCTTCCCTGATGTCATTCAACATACGATCAGTAGCAAACGTATCTGTTTCGCATATATTACCCGCTACCGTATAAGGTTTAAGCCGACCTGTTGGATTCGAAATGTTTGCCATCCTGTGATAAGAATCATAGAACATCGGGCGGATAAGATGATTTAGACCAGTATCTACTCCGACAAATTCTTTACGTGTGGTTGTTTTGATCACATTGACCTGGCATACAAGGTACCCGCATTCGCTTACAATGTATTTACCTGGTTCAAACCAAAGCTCAAGTTTACGGCCGCTTTCAGCTTCGAATGATGCATGAGCTTTCGCAATTGTTTCACCAAGCAACCTTATATCTGTGCCTTTATCACCTTCTTTGTAAGGAACTTTAAAGCCACCACCAAGATCAAGGAAACGTAGTTCAGGAAATGATTCACTGAGTTTGTAAAGCAGTTCAAGACCTTTCATAAACACCTCCACATCCTGGATCTCACTACCGGTGTGAATATGAAGACCATTGATAAAGATGTTGTGTTCTTTGATCAGGTTCTGTACCTGGTCAAGTTGTTCGATTGGAATCCCGAACTTACTGTCCTCATGACCTGTTGAAATTTTCAGGTTACCACCAGCCATGATGTTCGGGCGAAGTCGGATGCCTACCGGATATGAATGACCGAATTTTTTTCCGAATTTTTCAAGATTTGAAATGCTGTCTATATTAATGTTTACACCATAAGCCACGGCCTGTTCGATTTCCGAAAAAGCAATATTGTTTGAGGTATAAAGTATACTGGTTGGTTCAAATCCTGCCATAAGTGCAAGCGTAACCTCGTTCACCGAACTGCAATCAATACTGCAACCGATGCTGCGAACGTACTTCAGTACATTAATATTAGTAAGAGATTTGCAGGCGTAGTAAAATGTAGCCGGAGCATTGGCAAAAGCGCCGGTAAGTTTTTCAAATTGTTGTCTGATTGTTTCGGCGTGATACACATAAACGGGACTGCCATATTCACGGGCAATACTTACAAGCTGATCATTTGATAATGCGGTCATAGTGTGACTGTCAGCTACAGGTGTAACGGGAGAATTCATCTGGAAATATCAGTAAAACTTGTGTAGGAAGATTGTTTAAGCAATTGGGAAATGAGTGATCACTGAAGGATTACTCTTCCCGCTTCACTTCAGAAGCATCATCATCATCCTGCTTTCGCTCGTCGTTTTCGTCATTTGCAAACTCATCCCCGTTAGATTCTTTACCAGGAATTTCATCGGGTTTCGATTCAATTAAGCCCTCCTCTTCATCATCTTCATTGTCAGAAACAACATTTCCGTAATCGGTTCCATATCCGGCATCGATTTCGTCTTCAGTTTCCTGATCTTCTACACTGGCTTCATCTATGCCTTCCCACAGAACATCTGATTGTTCATCCACGGGCTCCGCAGCCGCTTCAGCAGCCGCACCTGCCTCATCAATATCGTTGGAAATTTCTTCTTCGGTTTCAGTAGCTTCTTCAGGTTCATCCACATTATCAGCAACATGAGGATCGACTTCAAGTCCATGACTTTCAGCCGGCCGATCCTTGTCTTTACTAAGACGTGCACGCGTTAACTCACCGGATTGAGTAACGGCAAGTAACTCATTGGCATCAGGAGCTTCCTGGTCGCCACCTTCTTCATTGCGTCCAATATTGTCGAGAACTGTTGGATTAACCATCGCTTCATCAAAAACTTCCTTCAGCTTTGGAAGATCTTCCGCTGAATTGATGCCGAAGTAATCCATGAAGGTTTTTGAAGTTGCGTACACCAGGGGGTGGCCTGGCATCTTTTCGTTACGACCGGTGATCATCACGAGTTCTTTTTCAAGAAGACGCTGAATAGCATAATCGCTGCTCACACCACGGATCGCTTCGATCTCACCTTTTGTAACAGGTTGTTTGTATGCGATGATAGACAGTGTTTCAAGCGCAGCAGTTGAAAGCCTTTTTAGGAACTTCTCACCATTGAGCTGGGCAACTGTTTTATGATATTCTTTCTTTGTAAGAAACTGGAGTCCGCCGCCGCTTTCACGGATTTCGAAAGGATAGAATTCGGATTTATACTTCTCAACGATGCCGTCGATTGCAGTCTGGATCTGTTCAAGCGTAAGCTTTTCATCCATGAAACCAAAAGCGTTGTTTGCAAGCTCAGTAAGTTCCATAGCCGTTAAAGGCTTATCACTGGCGAAGATCAGGGCTTCGATGTGTGGTATGATATTTCCGATTTCCATAAGTAAAAGCGAAACGGTTGTGATTATCCCTGCAATGCAGCAGCACCACTAACTATCTCAGTAAGCTCAGTTGTGATGGCAGCCTGACGTGCACGGTTGTAAGAAATCTTGAGACTTTTGAGCATTTCATTTGCGTTTTCTGTTGCCTTATCCATAGCAGTCATTCTCGCTCCATGATCAGATGCGTTTGCATCGAGCACAGCTTTGTACAACTGGGTGTTCAGGATTTTTGGCATCAGTTCGGCAATGAGTTGATCCTTTTCCGGTTCGAAGATAAAATCAACTTTCTTCGCGCCTGGTTTTGGCTGGATCTTAGGGATCGGAAGAAAACGTTCAACTGTGAATCGCTGTGTCGCAGCATTGCGGAATTCACTGTACACAAGTTCAACAACGTCAAATTCCCTTTTCTCGAAAGCTTTCACGGCAGCCTGTGAACATGCCTGAACATTTTCGAAGTTCAGTTGAAGGAATATATCCTTGAACGTAGGATCGATGTTGAATTTATTTTTCTGGAAATGTTCGTAACCTTTTTTACCAATCGTCCATATCACCACATTACCCTTTGCAGCCTGTGCAGCATATCTTTCCTGGATGGTTGCCTTCGCCAGTTTGATAATGTTTGCATTGTATGCACCGCAAAGACCACGGTCAGAAGTGATAACGATCAGCAATACTTTGTTCACCGCTCTTTCCGCAGCAAGGTTAGATCCGTCAGAATTACCATCTGAATTACTCACGATGTTGCTCAGCATTTCCTGGAGCTTTCTTGCATAAGGACGCATCTGAACAATGTTGTCCTGTGCCTTCCTCAGCTTAGCCGCGCTCACCATCTTCATTGCCTTGGTGATCTGCTGGGTATTCTGAACTGACTTAATCCGGTTACGTACTTCTTTTAACTGACCTGCCATAGTTGATTGATAATGGTACTTAAGGTTGAAAAATGACCGGGAATTAATCTCAAGTCATTGATTAACAACAGCCTGAACATACCAATGTGCAGGATGGTTTTAATCGGTTGCAAAGGTAGCTGAAACGCATGAAAATTCCACCTATATGGGGGCAAATTCTCGGACAGATCTGACCGCTTCCAATGGCAGTAGGTTTTTTTTAAATACTTTTGACAAATATGGCAAAAGCAAAGAAGAAAGAAGAGCCGATCATATTGGTTACCAACGATGATGGAGTTACCGCCCCGGGCATACGCAACCTGGTGGAAGCAGTTAAAGGGCTTGGAAAAATTGTTGTTGTTGCGCCGGATAAACCGCAGTCCGGCATGGGCCACGCGATCACTATCGGGCAACCGCTGAGACTGACCAAAGTAGATTATTTTGGAGAGATCGAGGCCTGGTCCTGTTCAGGGACACCCGTGGACTGCGTGAAACTGGCTGTCGACAAGGTCCTGCACCGCAAACCTGATATTTGTATCAGTGGCATCAACCATGGCGCGAACCACTCGATCAATGTTATTTATTCTGGAACCATGTCTGCAGCGGTGGAAGCGGCGATCGAAAGTATCCCATCAATCGGGTTCTCGCTGCTTGACCATAGCATCGATGCGGATTTTACAGGTGCCAGAAAATACGCAAATCTGCTTGTGAAGGATATGTTGAAAAGAAAACTTGACAAGCATATGGTGCTGAACGTAAACATACCCGCAATAGATGCTTCACTCATAAAAGGCGCAAAACTTTGCCGACAGGCCTACGCCAAATACGAAGAAAATTTTCTTGAAAGAGACGATCCAAATGGCAGAAAGTATTTTTGGCTCACAGGTGAATTCGTGAATTTCGATAAAGGACGCGACACCGATGTTTGGGCGCTGAAAAATGGATATGTTAGCGTGGTACCTGTACAATTTGATCTTACCAATTACGTTCTTAGATCCAAACTGGAAAAAAACTGGAAACTCTGATGTTTACAAAAAACAATCTGCGATTCGGTCTCATCATTGGGTTTATCGCACCCCTGCTCAGTGTTTTTGGATATTATTTTTGGAAGTTTTACCCTACATTCTCGTTTGGAGACTTTATCAGCGGAATAAGATCAAACAGGGCTATCATAACGGCGATGACTATCCCATGTCTGCTGCTGAACATCATACTGTTCACTTACTATATTAATGCAAGAAAGGACCAGACTGCGAAAGGTGTTTTTGCGGTTACGCTGGTTTATGCGATCATAAGCCTGGTGCTTAAGTTTACTGCTTAGCAGTAAGCTCAACATACTTCAGACTTTCCTTCCATTCAGGAACTTTAACCTTATAGGTCTTTATTATCTTGGTTGTATCAAGCAATGAAAATGAGGGTCTCTTTGCGGGTGTAGGATACGCCGAAGAAGGAATTGCATTTACAACACAGGTTGATCCTATCTGATCACGGATCGCAACTGCGAAGTCATACCAGCTGACCTTTCCTGAATTGCTGTAGTGATAAACTCCGGGCTCCCATTTGCCGGATGCAATAATATCAAGAATGGCAGTTGCAAGATCTGCTGCATTTGTTGGAGCACCAACCTGATCATTTACAACATTGATCTCTGATCTTTCAGACATCAATCGTTTCATTGTTTTATAAAAATTGTTGCCAAAGGCAGAGTAAACCCAGGCGGTTCTTATCACAATCGCCTGCTCGTCTGTAAATAATGCGGCTTCTTCCCCCGCGAGTTTGGTAGCTCCATAAAAACCGATCGGCTCAGTCGGATCCTCCTCGGTATATGGCTTTTCAGAATTACCATCAAACACATAGTCGGTTGAAATATGAATAAGCTGTGCGTTGTATTTAACGGCAGCAGCAGCAAGTAAACCCACAGCAGTTACATTGATAGTTTCGGCAGCATCACGTTCAGTTTCTGCTTTATCAACCGCGGTATACGCAGCAGCATTGATCACAAAATCAGGCTTGAACGATTTGAAAATTTTCTCAACAGAAGAATAACTATCTACAGCAAGCTGATCTCTGCCTGCAAACAAAAAATCAAAAGAAGAATAATTATTGTGGATTGATTGAATTGCCGAACCAAGCTGACCGTTGGCACCGGTAACCAGTATTTTTTTCTTTGCCATGAAATTTGTTTAACCTACAAACTCAAAGGTAGTCTGTAGATCAGCAAATGCCATATTGTTTTTGTCTTTGTCAGACACTATCATCTTGTCAGCGGGAATCTGCCAGTCAATGGCAAGCCGGGCATCACTGAGTAATATGCCCCCTTCGCTTTGCTTATTGTAAAAATTGTCACATTTATAAAGCACTTCTGCCACCTCACTCAAAACTGAAAATCCGTGTGCAAATCCTTTGGGAATGTAGAGTTGTTTTTTATTCTCTGCAGAAAGTTCAATGGTGTAAACCTGTCCGTATGTTGGTGAATTCCAACGGATATCAACAGCAACATCAAGTATGGTTCCGATCAATACTCTTACCAGTTTGGATTGTGCAAAATCGCCCTGCTGGAAATGCAGACCACGAACAACGCCATATTCAGAACGTGATTGATTATCCTGAACAAATTTTTCATTGATGCCTTCCTTTACAAAAACATTTTCATTATATGATTCGTAAAAGAAGCCACGGCTGTCTGCAAAAACTGCAGGTTCAAAAATTAGCAAGCCGGGTATAGAAACTTTTGAGAAAGGCATCAGTAAATTAATTGTGATTTGGTGATCGGCGAAAATAAGGAACTATCTTTTTACATACTGATCTTCGTAATAATGCTGATAGTCGCCCGAAGTAACATGTTTTATCCAGTCTTCATTCTGAAGATACCAGTCAACAGTTTTTTCGAGTCCTTCCTCGAACTGGAGAGAGGGCTCCCACCCTAGTTCTTTATTAAGTTTTGTTGCATCAATTGCATAGCGAAGATCATGACCGGCACGATCTTTCACATAAGTGATAAGACCTGCAGACGTACCAGGTTCGCGGTTAAGTTTTTTGTCCATGATAGAACAGAGCAGGTGAACCAGGTCGATATTCTTCCATTCATTAAAGCCACCTATGTTATACTTCTCTCCGATGCGCCCCATATGAAAGATCACATCGATCGCACGTGCATGATCTTCGACAAATAACCAGTCACGAACATTTTCACCTTTACCATAAACAGGTAATGGTTTGCTGTTCCTGATATTGTTGATCATGAGCGGGATAAGCTTCTCAGGGAAATGGTGTGACCCGTAGTTGTTTGAACAATTGGAGAGCACCACGGGAAGATGAAATGTATGGTAATACG
>JBEVNF010000552.1:0-3305 GCA_040508255.1 Flavitalea sp. | reverse complement strand
TCCATTGAAATCTTTTCCTTCTGGTCCTGGATAAATTTTTTACAAGATCCCAGGCTCAGCGTGAAAAGAAGCAACAATGGTAAGAACTTACGCATCAGTTAGTTTTGACGGTTAAAAATTGTAAATTTTTCTGTATTTATCAAGCAAATAGTTCAAAAAATAATTGATATCCAATGTTTTCCCTGTAACATGATGGCATAGCGCTTCGCTTGTGAATACCCTGCCATGCCTGTGGACACCGTTTCTCAGCCAGCCAAGAAGGGCTGAATATTTTCCGCTCTCCGCTTCATCTGATATTAACGGATTTTGGTCCACTCCCGTTTGGTACAACTGTGCCGCATAATAGCTTCCCAGGGAGTAGGTTGGGAAATATCCGAAACTACCATGGCTCCAGTGTACATCCTGCAATGAGCCGCGGCGGTGATCCGGGATTTTCACGCCCAGGTATTTCCCGTAGTTCTCTGACCAGAAAGCCGGGATCTCCGTTGTCTCAAGTGATCCTTCAATAAGCTTTTTCTCCAGTTCATAACGTATAATTACGTGGAAATGGTATGTAAGCTCGTCGGCTTCCGTGCGGATCAGCGAAGGTTGTACTTTATTGATCGCTTTGTAAAAAGTATCTGCATCTACATCTTTCAGTTGCTCAGGGAAATATTTTTTCAGAAGAGGCAGATAATTCCGGCAAAAAGCCTCGCTGCGACCTACATGATTCTCCCAGAGTCTTGATTGTGATTCATGAATGCTGAGGCTTGCAGCTTCACCCGCCGGCAATCCATACTGATCACCAGGTAAACCCTGCTCATATAATGCATGACCAAGCTCATGGATACAACTCCACGTCATGCTGGCCAGATCATTTTCATCGATCCTTGTTGTGATCCTTACATCATTATTATTAAAGCTGACACTGAACGGATGCTCTGAGATGTCCTGCCGGCCCGCTTCCAGATCATACCCCAGCTCCCTGAGTAACTCCATCCCAAATGCCCATTGCTGATCTTTCGGATAATGAAGTCTCAGAAAAGAATCGTCAACCTGAGGCTGCGCCATTATTTTGTCAAGCAGTTCTTTTAAAGGTGACTTGACTGTATTGAAAATGCTGTCGAGCAAAGTTACATTGATGCCTTTGTCATACTCATTCAACAAAGCATCGTAGGGATGACTTGTGTAGCCAAGATAATCGGCTTCCTGTCTTTTCAATTCAACGATCTTTTTAAGATCACCGGCAAAAAGGTTGAAATCGTTTGCTTTTCTTGCTTCGATCCAGCTATGAAAACTCTGGTTCACCGTTTCCGACATCTTTCTTACGAATTCTGCCGGGATCTTTTGTTGCTTGCTATAGTCCTCGTAGGTAAGCTGAATATTTCGTTTTTCAACGTGTGTGTCAAAATCCTGTTCGATCAGCTGATCGAGGACCTTACCAAGTTCGGGACCTGTAAACATTTCATGTGCCAGTTCAGAAATGGTTGCTATCTGCTGCCCCCTGATCTGCGCACCTTTAGCCGGAAGATAGGTTTCCTGATCCCATTGCATTAGTGCCGATGCATAACGCAAATCCGCAATACGACTCATTTTCGAGGTATAGTCTGAATATAGTTCTTTATTGATGTTGCTCATGCCAGCGCTTTTTCTTCTTTTTTGAGTCTCGCGTCATAAAACCACGTGCCAAATGGCAAAAATGCGGCCACAACTCCGAAGATCGTGAATTTGAATGGCCAGCGATAGGCAATTTGTACCCGGAGAAGCTGAACCAGGTAACTGATAAAAAGGATCCCATGAATCCACCCAACGATCTTAACAGGTAGTGGTTCCTTTGCAATATATTTCAGAGGCATTGCGATTCCCAGCAGCAACAGCCATGAGAGGCCTTCCGCGAAGCCGATTTTGCGGAGGAAAGACAGTTTATTCATGCGGGCAAATATACATCTTCTCCCGCCCCGCCCCGCCGCGGCGGGGAAGGCCTCAAGGCCTTATCACCGTCACGATCTTCGTCGCCTGCGTTCTCGAATACTCCCTCGCAGAATCATTCTTAACCGAATCAGGCAAACGATCATTATAACTGATCACAAAAGATTTATACAAACGCATCATCGGGTTCCGAAAACTGATGTTTTTGTTTCCCTGCTGAAGCTTTCCCTGTACAAACATGGTATCGTTCTCTTTTGCGAATTCAAAATTGATCCTGAACGCCACCGCTGTATCAGGTTTACTCAACTCCATGTCGTAATAAAGTTCATTATTATAGGTAAGGAAAAATGTTTTTTCACGATATGCGCGGTTCACAGAATCGGAAGTGCCATTGGTTAAGATCTGCTTCAGTTTAGATGAATCAGCAAGACTCCATGTGCTGTCACGATAGTATACTTCGAGCGGATCATCAGCTTCGAAAACCCTGATCTTCTGTTTGATTGAATCAGCCGTATTTGAAATGGTGATCACATCGTATGGTGCATGCTCTGCCTTCCTTGTAAAATAGTAATAGATTCCTGCTGCAACTATAGCAGTCAGTATCAGAATGATCCAGGTATTACGCATATCGTTGATTGAAGGTTATGGTAAATCTACTTAATATATCACAACCACAAAAACCTCATCTATTGTTTGGTGTAAACTACTACACCATCTTTCATCACACTCTTCACCTGGAACAATACTTTCTTAAAATCTTTTTCGAGATCACCATTAAAGATCACAAGATCCGCTGCATGTTTCTCCTTAAGAGCACCATACTGACCAGTCTTACCAAGAGCTGCTGCAGCATTCCAGGTTGCGGTGCGCAAAGATTCCGCCGCAGTCAGCCCTGATTCAAAATACGCTACAATGCTTTGTTTTGCACCATCTCCCTGTGATTGCTCAAGATCAATATACATATCGGATCCATTCACGATCATCAGTCCCATATCAAACATCTTCTTAAGTCGTTTACGTATGCCTGTTAGTTCGTTATTCACCTTTTCAAGCGTCTGATCCTTTACTTTCTGAACTTCACCAACTCTCATAAATACATCTGCTGAAGGGTCAGTCGGCACAACATAAACGTTACGGCTCTTCAGAAGCATGATTGTTGAATCTGAAATATCGTAGGCATGTTCAATGCCATCAACACCTGCTTCAACCGCATCTTTAACAACCCAGTCAGCTGTAGCGTGAGCAGTTACTTTCATTCGCAACTCATGAGCGGTTTCAACGATCGCTTTCATTTCATCTTTCAATAATCCAAGTCTTTCACCAAATGCAACTATCTTGATCACATCAACAAAATTGTTGGCATGTTCTTTCACAGCCTGTTTTGCATCTTCAATACC
>JBEVNF010000507.1:0-10382 GCA_040508255.1 Flavitalea sp. | reverse complement strand
CAAACGATACACATTTTCCGTATACAAAACTCGCTCTCGAAGCAGGTAAACATGTTGTTCTTGAAAAACCATTTGCCAATAATACCGAACAGGCAAAGGAACTTGTTGATATCGCTGCACGCACCGGGAAAATGCTCAGTGTATACCAGAACCGCCGCTATGTAAGCGATTTCAGAACCATCAAACAGGTGCTGGATCAAAAACTGCTTGGTGATATTCATACTTATGAAGCACATTATCACAGGTACCGCGCAGAAGAACGCCCGCAGGCTTGGCGCGAAAAACCGGAACCGGGCAGTGGGATCCTTTTTGATCTCGGTGCACACCTGATCGACCAGGCATTATATCTTTTCGGATGGCCTGAATCAGTGACCGCAGATGTTCGGCTCCAAAGACCACACGCGAAAACCGACGACTATTTTGATCTTCGTCTTGATTATGGATTTCTGCGCGTAAGGCTTACTTCGGGTATGCTTGTACGTGAGGCAGGACCACGTTTTATGATACATGGTACCAAAGGTTCATTCCTGAAATCCGGTGAAGATGTACAGGAAGCATTGCTTCGTGCAGGTGCTGTTCCGGTAAGCAAAACATGGGGAGCTGAACCTGAATCAATGTATGGAACTCTTCACACTGAAAAAGATGGAGAAATTATCCGTGAGATCTATCCATCATTGCCAGGCAACTATGGTGATTATTACAGAAGTGTTTATCAGACTTTGAAACAGGGCGAACCTTTAAGCGAAACACCACAACATGGTTATAATACCATTCGCATAATCGAGGCCGCTTTTGAAAGCAGTAAACAGAAGTCCACAATCGCAGTATAAAAAATATCAAACCCATTGAGCCCTCATGTGCTCAATGGGTTTGATCTATCGCATATCACTCACCATCAGGCTACATCCCCTTACATCACTGTTATCCATTCTGCCCTGCACTTCAAAACTCCCATTTGTATTTACGATCCCGATATCATCCGTTGCAATAAATGAGCAGGAGTAAATATTGGCGAGATCAATAATATTGAGAATACCTTTCCCCTCACTGTGTACTGATAGCGGATCATCTTCTTCGCGCACCATAGCCTTCATCCATGGCGGACATCTGAAAATTCCACCTCCGGTTGAATAAGCCTGTGACAGTAGTTCCGTCATACCGTATTCAGAATGTATTGAACGAACTTTAAAATCATCCATCAGTTCCCGATGCAGTTCGGGTCTTGTGATCTCTGCTCTTCTGCCCTTCATTCCACCGGTTTCCATGATCACCATATCAGCAAGATCCATTTTGAATTGCTCTCCAAAATCAAGCAATGCAAAGCTAACCCCGATGAGTATTGTTTTCTGTTTTCCTTCTGTCAGACCTGTAAGCACTCCCGCAAGCTTTTCGTGTTCATACAGGTAGAACCCACTTTCTTTTTTCCCTGATTTTTTGATCAGCACATCAGCCATCATTACAAGTGACGATGCAGACCTTTCCAGGTAAGATGGCAACAAACCAATGATCACCCAATCTGAGGGGGCACCGTAAAACAACTCAAATGCTTTCAGAAAGCTTTCTGTATAGATCGAAGTCTTTTTCACAAGATGTTTGCTGCTCACCATTCCTGTTGTACCACTGCTTTCGAAAACAACTTCCGGTTCAAATTCCCCGCAAATAACCTTATGGGTTTTAAAAAGAGAAATAGGAAGAAAAGGAATCTGGCTTAGCTTTTCCACTTTAACCGGGTCGATCCCAACGTGACGGATATATTCACCGTAAATAGCATTGTTCTGAGCCTGGAACCGGAATATGTCAAGAGCAAGTGCTTCAAAACCGGCCTCATTTACCCGGAAAACTTTATCTTCATGTTCACAATTCATATACTGGTATTCAATTCCTGGCCGTTAAATTTGTGACCAATAAAAAATAATATGCGGTACATCCCTTGTTTCCTGATCCTGTGCACTATTCTCGCCGCAGCCTGCAGCAAAGATAAGGTAGAGACGAAACCATCACTAAGTGTAAAATCACTGAGTTCTAATGTAGTCCCAATCAACAGTGACTTGTCTGTAACGCTTGAATTCACTGACAAGGAAGCGGATCTCTCTTCGATCTTTGTGCAAAAGATCCGTCAGAACCGCAGAACCACTGCAACCATTCGTGATACATTCTCGTTGAATATTGCCGATTTCCCAAAGAAAACAAATGGTGAACTCGAGATACGCCTTTTCTATCAGCTGCAATTATTATCAGCTGCCGCTGCTCCGTCAAACCCAAACTCACCAACTGGTTATGAAAGTGACAGCCTGATCATCAGATTTGCATTACGCGACAAGGCTGAGCATGTAAGCGATACGGTTTCAACTTCCATGATCGAAGTTCAAAGACTCAATTAATTAGTTTGGCTGCCGGAGAATCTGAAGAACGGGCCGATGCCGCCTTCTCCCGGCCGGTCAGAACAATGATCCACTTCATTGTATTCAGCAGTGTTTATATTGCTGTCTGTGCCCTTGTAATGATCGCACAGACTAACAAGCTGCTGCTACTGGAATACAACACAGGCAACTATTTTCTTTTCGTATTTTTCTCGACTCTCTGCAGTTACAATTTTCATTGGGGAATGACGCCATTCTCTGAAACAGATCTGATCCGCTTAAGCTGGACAAACAGGCATAAAACACTGCATCTGATTTTTTTCCTGGTTGGCCTTGTCGGTGCTGCCTGGTTTTTCATACCCTTTATGGGCGACTGGCTCTGGCTAAGCATCGGGGCTGTTCTTACCTTTTTGTACTCGGCACCGAAAGTACCTTTTCTCCGGCCACTTAAAAATATTGCGATCGGCAAAACATTGTTTCTCGCACTGGTGTGGATGTATGTAACCAGCGCGCTGCCAATCCTGCTTTCACACCGGAACTGGCTGCCTGCAGATTATCTTTTCTGCACCTCAAGATTCCTTCTGATCTATGCGATCTGCATTCTTTTTGACTACCGGGACAGGGATTATGATCGTAAGGAAGGCATTAAAAGTATGGTTACACTTTTAAGTGAGAAAGGAGTGACCCGCCTGTATGTGATCACACTGATCCTATTCGCTGTTTCAACCACAGCGCTGGCATTGAACGGGCTTAACATATTTACGGTAATACTTCTTGTTATTCCGGGCGTAATAATGGTTCCCATGTACAATATCGCCCGTAAAAATTTTTCGGATTATCTTTACTATATCCTGTTGGATGGCATGATGATGTTTTCATCATTGCTAACTTTATTTATCTAAAATCATTAATACACTATGGCGAAACAGGCATCGAAAACAAAGTCAGGCGCTGGTATCTCAGACAAATCATTTGCATTTTTAAAGAACTATCTCAATAACGCATCCCCTGTAGGTTTTGAAAGCAGCGGTCAGAAAATCTGGCTCGACTATATCAAACCATACGTTGATACAACATTCACGGATCCTTATGGTACAGCAGTCGGTGTGATCAATCCTAAAGCAACATTCAAGGTTGTGATTGAAGGTCATGCCGATGAGATCAGTTGGTTTGTTAATTACATAACACCGGAAGGACTTGTTTATCTTAAAAGAAACGGCGGTGTGGATCACCAGATCGCACCTGCGCAACGTGTGTTCATTCACGGACGTAAGGGACCGGTAAAGGCAGTCTTCGGCTGGCCTGCGATCCATACCCGTCTCAGCAGTAACGAATCAAAAGAACCAACCCCAAGAGTTGACAATCTTTTTCTCGATACCGGTGCACGCAGCAAAAAAGAACTTGAAGACCTTGGTGTACATATCGGTGCTGTTGTCACCTACCAGGATGGCTTCGATGAACTCGCAAACGATCATTATATAGCCCGTGCATTCGATAACAGGATCGGTGGCTACATGATCGCTGAGGTTGCGCGCCTTCTCAAAGAGAACAACAAAAAACTTCCATACGGTCTTTACGTTGTAAATGCAGTTCAGGAAGAGATAGGACTTCGCGGCGCGGAAATGATCGCACGTCGCATCAAACCAGATGTTGCGATCATCACAGATGTAACTCACGATACACACACACCAATGATAAACAAGATCATCGAAGGTGATGTACTTTGTGGCAAAGGTCCTTCACTCGCTTATGGTCCTGCAGTTCACAACAAGCTTTTATCATTCGTTGAAGACGTTGCCGCCAAAAAGAATATCCCTGTTCAGATGCGCACCGTTTCCAGGAGCACGGGTACCGATACAGATTCATTCGCGTATGCGAACGATGGATGTCCATCAGTACTGATCTCAATTCCATTACGCTATATGCACACCACAGTAGAAATGCTTCATAAGAAAGATATTGAACAGACTATCGAGTTGATGTACGAGACGTTGTTGGAATTGACGCCCACGACCAGTCTAAGCTATTTTGATTAAGCCATGAGCGGGTTTTGTGGTGGGGTTCTTTTGTGCCGCTGTTTTTGCTTCGCATAATGATAGTGTAGTCATATAGTTGGGTGGTTTTCGCTCCCAAAAAAGTCGCCAGAAAAGAACCCCAACCGCAAAACATTGCCGATAAGCTTAGAATAAATATTCAGGTGAAAAAATACTACCGTGCATCCACTCGCACATTGACGAGTTGTGCGAGCCACACAACAAAATAGGATGGAGTTGTGCCATTACCCGCCGACGCATAATCTATAAACTTTACATCAACAGGCTGCTCTTTTCCTTCGGGATATGATTCTGGTGTCATCTTTACTGAAAGAGTTATCCAGGCATTATCTATTTGCGGTTGCTCACTGATGATGGTTGATGAGAGCTTGTCTTCTTTAGTAAAGAAAGGTTTCAGCACTGCTGCAAGTTGCGGTTGGCCGAGTCGTTCATCACGGGCGAAGACTATGGGACCACGTGTGAATGCAATGTATTCGGGGTTGTTATTTATCGATTGCAGTTTCACATCCATTTCGAAATCGAGTTCAACTTTATCTCCTTTTGACCATTCGCGTGTAATTGAATAATATCCTTTGGAGTTGATGGTTGTATCGTTTCCATTAATGCTGATCTTTGTTGTTGTGCACCAATCGGGTATTCTGATTTTGATTTCAAACCTTTCTCTTTTTATCGGATCTATACTTAATCCGATCCTGCCGTTCTGAGGATAGGAAGTCTTTTGTGTGAGCAGGAGTTTTTTTCCTGCGGGAGATTTGGTTTCGTAGGAACCGTCAGCAAAAAAATTTATAACTGCGCCGGACTTTGATCGCATCACTATAGTCGATGGCAGGGTGAACAACCCTCTCGGTCCACTTGCTATGCAACAGTTAAGCCCCATGCTGCAATGTTCTTCGCCTTCCATTCTCCTGCCCGATAAGGGGGTGTACTGCGCCCAGTGTTTGCCATCCGGACTCATGGCTCCAAGCAATGCGTTGTAGTATGCAATTTCAATGGCATCCGCATATTTTGCTTCACCGGTAAGTCTTAGCAATTGCTGACTGAGTTTGATCCATGTAACTGTTACGCAGGTTTCCTGGTATTTGTAAATTGAATTAAACTGTTTGGCCTTACCTCCGAACCAGCATTCAATGGCAGAACCAGAGCCTGCAATATTGATCTCGGTATCAAATATATTCTGCCATGTTTTTTCAACGGCATCTAAATATTGCTTTTCACCTGTGATACGATATAATTCGAGCAGACCTTCATAACAAGACATCATCTCATAAGATTTTTGTCCCTGCAGCGGTCCGAACCAATTTGATGGAGTGGGTTTTGGAAATCGTTCAGCAACATTTAAAGATGATTTACTTATCAATTGCGGTCCCGCAGGTGTTTCCCACTCTGCAACAATCTTTTTTGCGGCATCCAGATACTTCTTGTCCCCACCTGCATTATACAATAAACACAATGGTTCAAGCACTGATGATGCAGCCATGCCGCGATGATTGCCTTTCGTGACGATCACATTATCGACCGCAGCAAGATCAGCAAGCAGGTTATCAGCAACCCGTGAACCTGCCAAAAGAATTTTTCTATCCTTCGTAACATCATACCATGCAGCAAACCCAGCATACAATATTTCCTTCCCCATATATCCCACTGCTCAAGCAGCTTTGAGGGTTTGTAATTTCCAATGTATCCATCTGCACTCTGCGTGGCCACAAGATCCGTTACAGCCTTATCAAGCATAACCTTCAAACTATCCGCATTTTTATATTTATAAGCCAGCACCGCCGATGTAAACCACTTACCCCAGAACTCAGTCTGCCAGCAACGCTCTTCATCCCTATGCCTGAATGGTTCCACCAACCGATTTACATCCTGCGCAAACACCCTGTTCACGGCACTTAACCTCAACCGCTCCCCCACGAACCCATTGATCACGACAGCACTCCCACCGATCAACTTATCCCCGATTCTTTGCCCCCTTGTCCCCACCGAAATCAAAGTCATCAACACAATCAAACCAACGTTTCTATATAGCTTTATATCTCTCAAAGTATAACACATGGCAGCATAATTAATTAACAACTCAATCTACAATTTCCGTCTCCAAAACAATCACCAAACTTCACAATAGATTTGCCTTTACTGTTTCCATCATGAGCTACAAAATTGTGGAAATGTCTTTTTCATCGCCTTTTTTGCGAGCGAAAACGAGCCAACTATATAACTCCACCATAGTTGTGCGAAGCAAAATCAGCGTGAAAAAGACATTTTCACAATTTTACCGTAGGTTTGCCAGCAAAAGAATCGTATGAGTGTAGCTGTAAGAAACGATTGGACAAAAGAAGAAATTCAGGATATATATAATACACCAATGCTTGACCTTATCTTCCGCGCTGCAAGCGTGCACAGGGAGTTTGAAGGCACTGGCGAGGTACAGGTTTGTACACTGCTTTCAATCAAGACTGGTGGCTGCAGTGAGGACTGTGCTTATTGCCCTCAGGCAGCACGTTATAACACCGGCGTAAACGTACAGGCGTTGATGAAGAAAGAGCAGGTGATGGAATATGCGCTCCAGGCAAAGGAAGCCGGATCAACACGTTTCTGTATGGGTGCTGCATGGCGCGAAGTGCGTGACAACCGTGATTTTGACCGTGTGCTTGATATGGTGAAAGGTGTAAACTCACTTGGTATGGAGGTTTGTTGCACACTTGGTATGCTCACAGAGGACCAGGCAAAAAAACTTGCTGATGCAGGTCTTTATGCTTACAATCATAACCTTGATACATCTTCAGAATATTACGAAGAGATCATTTCTACAAGAACATATGACGACAGACTTCAGACACTTGACAACGTGCGAAAAGCAGGTGTAAGTGTTTGTTGCGGTGGCATCATCGGTCTCGGTGAAAAACATGATGACAGGATCACTATGTTGCATACACTTGCTACGCTTGCTCAACATCCTGAAAGCGTTCCGATCAATGCATTGGTTCCGGTGAAGGGGACACCACTCGAAAATAATCAGCGTGTTGATGTTTGGGATATGGTAAAGATGATCGCTACTGCGCGCATACTGATGCCAAAAACAATGGTTCGTCTGAGTGCTGGTCGTGCATCAATGACTGTTGCTGAACAGGCACTCTGCTTTATGGCAGGAGCCAATTCAATCTTCGCTGGTGAAAAGTTGCTGACTACACCAAACCCGAGTTTTGATGAAGACAAGATGATGTTCAATCTTCTTGGTCTTACTCCACGGGAAGCTTTCAAAAATGAAATGAATGCAAACCAGGCCGGCGCGGAAGAAGCTGCAATGCAGACCGCCGAACCTGCGTAACAATAAATTAATTACAGCGATACCGTTTGCAATTTGTATCGCTGTAATTAATTGTCCCGCTCAGGATTTTTTATGCCGGTCATATTGTTGGTAATATCCTCACAGTAGTACGACTGCCCGTTCAGTGTTTCGAAGATGGCGCGTATCATTTCATCTCCACTTGAGTTCTTGGTAACATATCCATTGGCACCTGCCTGCATCAATGCTTTTACATAAGGATAATCGTTATGGATCGAGATACCAATTATCTTGATCGTTTCCGAAAATTTCCTGATCTGCTTTGTGGCTTCAATACCATTAACAGGTTCCATATTTATATCCATAAGAACCACATCGGGTTCAAGTTCACGACAGGCATCTACAACCGCACCTCCATCATCACACAAAGCTATCACTGAGAGTCTGCTATCCCGCCCCAATATCAGTTTCCAGGCTTCCCTGACCAGCATATGGTCGTCGGCAATAACCACTTTGATCATGAGTTCAGTTTTATTTTAATGATTAACACATGCTCACTGATTCAATTTGCAATAAATGCAGAAAATATGCTGTTTTTCAGCAAATCATATACCCGTTTTACGAAAAAATCGCAAATAGCAGAAAAAGTGTATAAGTTATTTTTCTAAACAATAAAATGACAACTAACAGTGCAGTACAACCGGAAACGAATGTTAATAACCAATAGAGGATTTTACTTTTCCTGCCTTTATATAATCCCGGAGTTTCAGATTGAGGCCAAACTGATGATAACTTCTGTTGCTCTGATAATAGGTTCTTCCATACCTGATCTGGAGTTTGGGAAACAACACACCTACACCGGCGGAAAAACCATTGAGACCATTACCGGAGGAACCGATATTCAATTCTTTTCTTCGCAGGTAACTATAACCTGCACTCAATTCAACTTTATCACCAACATAGATCTGAGCAGCAAGAATGATATGTCTGAAAATATTATCAAAACTGAATGCCTTTCCTGATGTTGAGTTAAACCCGTTCTCTGAATTAAATGCCGTGTCATCATAGGTAATATCGAAACGATGAAGCCTGTTTGCAGTAAACGAAAACTGCAGCGGCGCATTCTTCAGTCTCTTTGAAATTCCGAGTTGTATATCAAAGGGCAGATCTTCATTTTCACTTCCTGTATAATGCTGAACCTGGGCTCCCATGTTTTTGATCACCAGCGATGATTGCACACCAACCGATGAATCATACCAGGTCACCCCAATATCCATGGCAATCGCTGCAGCCCGCCATGCACCGTAGTTTGAGCGTATAAACTTCAGAGTTGCACCATAACTCCATTTACTCAGATATATTCTTGAAGCACTGAGCTGCGCAACATAATCAACCGGGCTGATCGCACCAAGTATGTTACCACTTGCATCAGTTGCATCTGTTGATCCATAATTGAAATAGTTTACACCTGCTGCAAAATTCGTTTTGATTTTCTCAGCACGATAAGCAAACTGCAAATGATAATTACGGATACCACCATACATTGTTGTGAACACAAGATTTCCCTGGGTATGCATTGCTTCTGTTAACAAGGCGGGATTATTAAAGGCAAGACCTATGTCTCCGGTACGGTTTGAGATGTTTATTCCACCCAGTGCGGTAAGTTGCGGAGTGTTGGAAAGATTCGAAAAAGAAAAAGCACTGTTGCCTCCGGTCGTCTGACTAAAGGTGACAACTACCTTCAGTAGAAAAACAATTATCAGGTTGCAGTACTTCATGGTTAAAGAGCGAATATAACAAACAAAAATTCCTCCATGGAAATGGAGGAATTTCTTTAACCCTTAAAACAACCAACATGAAAAATTCTTATTGATTATTTAAATATAACCTTGAATCTTCTATTATGCTCCGCTGGTGCGGTTTCAATCGATTAAAATACCATTAAAAAGGCTTTCAACTAAGTGCAATTTCTAACACCTGCGTCATGGTTTTTACATAATGAAAACGTAACCCCTTGATAAACGCGGGTTCTACATCTGCAACATCTTTCTCATTTTGCCAGCACATCACGATATCTTTAATTCCCGCACGCTTGGCCGCAAGAATTTTTTCTTTTATCCCACCTACCGGTAATACCTGACCGCGAAGAGTAATTTCGCCGGTCATCGCGAGATAACTTTTTACTTTCCTGCCGGTCAGCGCAGACGCAATAGAGGTCATCATAGTAATGCCCGCACTTGGTCCGTCTTTCGGTACCGCACCCTCAGGCACGTGCACGTGAATCGTCCTTGTAGTGAAAAGTGTCGGATCAAAATCCAGTTTCCTTGCATTGGAATGAAGGAAGGTTAATGCGGTTGTAGCACTCTCTTTCATCACCTGTCCAAGGTTTCCTGTCAGTTTAAGCTCACCCTTCCCTTCACTGGTACTTGTTTCAACAAAAAGGATATCACCACCTACATAGGTCCAGGCAAGGCCCACAGCCACACCAGGAATATTGGCAACCTTATACATCTCATTGCTGAAACGTGGCTTACCCAATATCTTTTCTACATCTTTAACCGCGATGGTCGGTTTCACCTTTTCATTCATCGCATACTCACGCGCTTCATAACGCATCACCGAAGCTATATACCTGTCAAGTTCACGAACACCACTCTCACGGGTATAATCCGCGATCACTTTCTC
>JBEVNF010000498.1:0-7715 GCA_040508255.1 Flavitalea sp. | reverse complement strand
GGTAATTGTTTTTCTGTTGTGCATCACCGTTGTATTGCAGGCCTGTTCCTACAGGGTTTATGTGGTAAGACACGCTGAGAAGGCTACGCAACCTGCAAATGATCCGTCTTTAACAACAGAGGGTTCGCAGCGTGCGGAAGATTTGAAAGAAAAATTGAAGAAAAAAAAGGTCGCAGCGATCTATTCAACAAATACAATCAGGACAATGAAAACTTGCGAGCCACTCGCGAAGCAACTTAACATTTCAATCATTAACTATCCTGGCAAACCGGGTGCTGCATTCATTGATTCAGTAAAGCAAAAAAGGAAAAGCCAGCTTATAGTTGGGCATAGCAATACTGTGGATGATCTTGTAAACATGCTAACGGGAAGGCACATACTGGATGACCTTCCCGAAACAATTTATGATAATCTCTTTGTGGTGAAAATTTATAGGGGTAAAAGAGCACCTTCTTTCACTAATCTGAAATATGGAAAGCGATCAGCAGAATAACCGATCGCATCTATGATCTAGAAATCTCTCTCCGGATTGAAATTTTCCAGCTCTTTCGCAACCGCTGTTAAGAAAGTAGCACCAAGTGAACCATCAATGATACGGTGATCATATGACATTGACAGGTACATCATATGTCTGATCGCAATTGAATCACCCTGCTCGGTTTCAATCACTACAGCACGTTTTTTAATGGCGCCTACTGCGAGTATCGCAACCTGGGGCTGATTAATGATCGGTGTGCCCATCAGGCTGCCAAAGGTTCCCACATTTGTGAATGTGAAGGTTCCATTACTTGTATCATCAGGTTTCAGCTTGCCATTTCTTGCGCTGTTTGCAAGATTGTTCACCTGTTTGCTGAGACCAACTACATTATACAGATCTGCATTTTTGATTACCGGCACAATCAGGTTGCCATTTGGAAGCGCGGTTGCCATCCCGATATTGATATCTTTTTTTACAACGATCGTTTCCCCTTCTACACTGCTGTTGAGTAAAGGATATTTCTTGATACATTTTACGATGGCTTCAATAAAGAGGGGAGTGAAAGTGATCTTTTCTCCTTCTCTTATTTCAAATGGCTTTTTTACACGCTCGCGCCATTGAACAAGATTGGTAACATCTGCTTCGCTGAAACTGGTAACATGCGGGCTTGTGCGCTTGCTGTCGACCATGTGTTTTGCGATCAGCTTACGCATTCTGTCCATCTCTATGATCTCATTGCTTCCTGAGAACACCGGGCCGGATGTTGTTTGCTGAGCGGTTGATTCCTGTTGCCTGTTGTTTGTTTCAGGCGCAACAACGGTCGTTGGTGCACTGACTGAAGACTTGCCGTTTTTCTTCTGTTCAACAAACGCCAGAATATCTTTTTTGGTAACTCTTCCTTCATTGCCTGAGCCGGGAATGTTTTCCAGTTCGGTCATATTGATGCCTTCGCTTGCTGCGATGTTCAGCACGAGCGGAGAATAGAACCTGTTTCCCGGTACTGCTGATGATTTAAGCGTTGAGCCGGTTTCTGCGGTGGCATACGCATATTCTTCCTGTTGTACCGGTGCTGCTTTTTCTTCAACACCATTTCCCGCAAATCCATTGCCTGAATGAGTGTTTTCAACAGGATCCGGGGTTGGCCTGGATTGATCTTCCGCACCGGTTCTGATCTTAGCGATCACTGCACCAATCGGAACAACATCGTTTACCTGGAACAAAATTTCTTCCAGCACACCTTCGGCGGTAGAAGGCACTTCACTATCCACTTTATCGGTAGCTATCTCAAGAACAGTTTCATCTGCAGCAATCTTGTCACCCGGTTGTTTATGCCATTTCAGTATCGTGGCCTCCATGATACTTTCACCAAGTTTTGGCATAACTAATTCAACTAAAGCCATATTCCGTTGAAATTTTAAAATTCTGATACTTAATCCGGTATCTCAAAAATCTGAACGCGTCAAAGGTAATTATTTCCCCTCAATAGCATTTACCATGTTATCCCCCGGAAAGTACCACTTTGCGAAGCAGATTCAGGGCAGCATTTGCAGTCAGTTCGATGTTGCGCTGGCGGTTGAACCGGAAACTGAACTTCTGGGTTTCTATTCTTTCTGCGGATCCGGCAGCGATCCAGACTGTACCCACGGGTTTTGCTTCAGATCCGCCGCCGGGGCCCATAATACCTGAAACAGCAACACAGTAATCAGTTTGGAGGCGGCTCAGACCACCTTTCACCATCTGGATCACCGTATGTTCGCTGACCGCCCCATCGGTTATAAGCGTATCGTGGCTCACGTTGAGCATATTTTCTTTCACATGGTTGGAGTAGCTCACCACACCACCCTGGTAATATGCCGATGAGCCTGCTTCTGCAGTCAGCAGATGGGCTATGTAACCACCCGTGCAGCTTTCGGCAGTGGAAAGTGTTTTCTTTCTTGCCACCATCAATTCACCGATCACCTGCTGCAAGGTCTGATCCTTATCGGTTACCAGCCATTCTGAAACAAGGTTTGTCAAAGAAGCAAACTGTACATCGAGTACTTTGTCCAGCATTTCTTTCTCATCAGATGAGCCGGTAAGTCTCAATCTTACCATGCCGTAATTAGGCAGATAGGCGAGTTTGATATTTTTTGGCAGAGCAGATTCCCAATGAATAATATGTTCTGCAAGTGCTGATTCTCCAATGCCTGCAGTAACAAGTGTACGATGCAGTATAAATGGCATTTTAAAATAGTTGCCAAGTTTCGGGATCACACTATCCGTCATCATTCCCTGCATTTCATGTGGTACACCTGGCATCGAAACATAGATCTTACCATTTTTTTCGAACCACATTCCGGGTGCAGTACCGCGACCGTTATGGATCACAGTGCAGGTATCCGGAACTTCAGCCTGTTTCAGATTACGTTCAAGTATAGGACGATCCTTTGCGAGTTTTGCGAATATTGCTTTCACGTTGTTGAGCGCATCTTCATTCACGACAAGCTTACCTCCGAAGTATTCACATAGCACAGGTTTGGTAATATCATCTGCGGTAGGACCAAGTCCACCTGTAATAAGAATGATATCAGCTTCACGACTTTCTTCATCAAGGGCACGGATGATGTCGGCACTGTTATCACCAACAGCCACACGTCTTTTTAACCAGATTCCGTTTGCGTTCAGTGTTCGTGCCATCCATGCTGAGTTTGTGTCAACTACCTGTCCGATCAGCAACTCATCTCCGATTGTTATAATTGATGCAAAAACCATATTATGACCAAAGGCTTTTAATTTTGAAGTTAATGTAATAATGAGCGGAGTATGAAAAAAGTTTGTTTGTTGCCGTTGTTTCTTTTGATGCTGCTGGATCTCACAGCGCAGGATATTGCCCGAAAGCTGGCTGCTGCAGTGAATTTGCTTGAAAAGGACCCACAGATGGGCGCAGCACTGATCAGTGTGTACGTAATGGATGAAACAACAGGTGGATTGATCTATGAACATAACAGCCGTTATGCAATGGCTCCGGCAAGCACGCAGAAATTATTTACAGCCGCGGCTGCGCTGGAGTTGCTTGGAAAATCTTACAGATATAAAACGTTATTGAATATTTATGAGGATCGTGATATTTCCGCCAGTGGAATGATAGAGGTTGTTGGCTCTGGTGATCCATCAACCGGCAGCTGGCGATATACATCCACCAAAAAAGAAAAGTTGCTTGCTGATTGGGCGGAATCGATCAATGCAATTGCGCCGGGTTACAGATGGAAAACGATCTATGTCAGAGATTTTTTATCTCCATCAAATCTCGCAATACCTGAAGGCTATATCTGGCAGGATATCGGCAATTACTATGGTGCGGGAACCTCGTATTTCAACTGGAATGAAAACCAGTATGATCTCACATTGAAATCGGGTGCAACCGGATCGCCGGTTACCGTCGCAAAAGTAAATCCGCTGCAAAAACAATTGTTGTTTCGGAATGATCTCAGGGCTGGAGCACCAGGCTCAGGTGATAACGCCTGGATCTTTGCTGCGCCGGGGTCGAAGGAGGCAGTATTAAAAGGTACCATACCACCGTCGCAATCAGGATTCACCATCAGTGGTTCAATGCCTGATCCCGGTTATACATTCGCGTTATATCTGAAAGATGCGATCAAGGCTGACAGCCTGGATCTATCGGATCCGTTTACCAGTACCCGCGATGGTAAACTAAGTGATACCGTTTTTTCAAAAATGAAGCTGCTCACAACTATTACGCATCAGTCGCCAACGCTTGACAGCCTTGTGTACTGGTTCCTGCGAAAAAGCGTAAATCTGTATGGTGAAGCATTTCTCAAGAAACTTGGTGAAGAGAAAACCGGACAGTTTGATACTGATAAAGGAATTGATGTGCTTAATGAATTCTGGAGCTCAAAGGGGATCAGTGCCGGATCTATGCAGATACAGGATGGAAGCGGATTGTCGCCGCAAAATCGTGTTACCACTAAAGCGCTGGTGCAGGTTTTGAAGTACAGCAGGGGACAGGACTGGTACCCGGCTTACTACGCGGCATTGCCTGAGTATAATGGAATGAAGATGAAAAGCGGATCGATCGGCGGATCAAGAGCCTATGCAGGTTATCACACTTCAAATGCAGGGAAGAAGTATGTATTTGCCATCATCATTAACAACTACACCGGGTCTACCGGTGAAGTTGTTAAGAAGATGTATAAGGTTCTTGATAATCTGAAATAGTTGTTATTTGTTGATCATCCCATCAACACTAACCTTGCCTGGTCCTACAAGAAGGATAGTAAAGAATCCGATCAGGTAAATTGTAGCGAGTTCACCTTTTCCGAAGAAGTCATGGTTGTGTGCTATAAATACAGCCACACACATCGCAATAATCAGTGGGATCACGACCAGTCTTGAGAAAAGGCCGAAAATGAGGAACAGTGAACAAAAGAATTCGGCAAAAATTGTTAAAGAAAGAGACATGGTGCTACCCATACCAAGGAAATCCATAAACGTATTTTTCATGGAAGAAAACTTAACGAGCTTTTGATAACCGTGTGGCAGCATCAGGGCTCCAAGACCGATGCGGAGGAACAGAATTGCAAAATTAAATGCGCCCTGGGAATAATTTATCGACAACAGTTTCTTCATTGCGGCTATTTTCCTGCAAAGGTAAACAGTACGCTTTATCAGAACGAATTGTTAATATAGCCATTTATCCACAGCTGTTTGGAATGATGTTTGGTTAAGGATGAAATATTTAGAAACTTTACTGCGTTAAAATTCTCACTAAGCACTTTATTGATGAAATATACTACCGTTCTATCACTACTGATCGGCGTTCAATCGGTTACGTTTGCCCAGCAGACAAAGTTCATTAATGATCCACAGAGTAATTTCAAACAGGCAAAGGATTATTATCAGAAGGAACAGTACAGTCTTGCATACCCGATCTTAAAAGATCTCCAGTTACGTCAGCGCGATGCCGAGCGCACCAGCCAGGCCCTCGATTACCAGGAAGTGCGATATTATACAACTGCGTGCGCACTTCGTCAGAATGAGGCAGCCGCCGTGCTGCAGGCCGAGGATTTCATAGCGATGGAAGATAACTCAGCAAGGGTTCAGATGATGAGCTTCAATCTTGCCGAATACCATTATCGCAAACAGGATTACAAAACAGCCATCGATCTTTATGAAAAGGTGAGCCTGGATAATCTCAGCAATGATGAAATAGCTGATATGAAGTTCCATCTTGGCTATTCGTATTTCACCGATAAGCAATATGCGAAGGCAAAGCCGATGTTTGATGCCATCCGCCAGATGCCAAAGGATAAGAACTATCTTGATGCAAACTATTATTACGGATTTCTGTCATTTACGGATAAAAAATACAATGACGCATTAACTGCGTTCAGGGTGGTTGAAAATGATAAGGAGTATAGCAATGTGGTTCCTTATTATATAGCAAGTATTTATTATGCCCAGAACCAGAAAGACAAAGCTCTTGAATATGTTGAGAAACGTCTTAAATCGGGTGGGGTCGTATATGATACTGAATTGCGTCACCTGCTGGGACACGCATATTTTGAAAAAGGACAGTTTGATAAAGCACTTCCGTATCTCGAAGCCTTTGCTAAAAAAGCCGAGAAACTATCCAGGGAAGATCTGTATGAACTTTCTTATTCTTACTACAAGGCAAATAACTGGAACAAGGCGATCGAAGGTTTTAAACAATTAGGCGGAAAGGAAGATTCACTGGCGCAACATTCGATGTACCTGCTTGCTGATTCCTATCTCAAAACAAATCAGAAAGCCAATGCAAGGAACGCGTTCCTTGTTTGTGCGGCGAACAGCAGCAATGCAAAGCAGAAGGAAATTTCCATGTTCAACTATGCAAAGCTTAGTTATGAACTCGGTTTCCAGGACGTTTCTATGACGGAGTTCCAGAAGTTCCTTGGTAATTACTCCAATTCCGAATATGCTCCGGAAGCCAGAGAGTTGCTGGTAAATGTACTTGCAAACACAAATAACTATAAAGAGGCATTGACGATGATCGAGGCCATGCCTGCCGGATCGCAGAATGCTAAAAGACAATACGCGAAAATCCTTTATGGTCGCGCCACTGAACTTGCCAATGATGGTTTGTTGTCACAGGCAAATGATCTGCTTACTAAAGCGGAAGCCGATGCAAACAACAGTATGTATCTGCCCTTTATCAAGTTCTGGAAAGGAGAGATCGCTTATCGTCAGAACAGGATCGATGACGCTATCCGTTATTATCTCGACTATCTGAAATCTGCTGCAGTGAATGGTGAAGTGAATCCAACCAATGCCAAATACAATCTTGGATATTCATTTCTTAAAAAAGAGAACTATCCGCAGGCACAGGGATTCTTTACGCAGATCGCTTCCACGCCAAAGATCAATTCTACGCCACTTGAACAGGATGCCTATATCCGCAGTGCAGATTGTTATTATATGAACAAGGAGTACAGCAAGGCGCTGAGTATGTATAACAAGGTGCTTGAGTTCTCATGGCCGGCAAGTGATTATGCAACCTTCCAGAAAGGTATGATTGCCGGGGCTGGCAGCACGACCAGCAAGGAAAAGATCGCACTCATGACTTCCATTGCACGCAAATTCCCAACCTCACCGCTCATCGCGGATGCAAACATGGAGATCGCCAACTATTATATGGTAAATGAGCAGTATCCTGAAGCGATACCATTCTTAAAAAATGTTGTGAATGATCCTAACCCTTCTCTGAAACCAAAGGCGATGCTGCGTCTTGGCATTGTTTATTACAACCAGGATAATTCAGATGCAGCGCTCGAACAATATACCACGTTGCTGAAACAATATCCAAACTCTCCTGAGGCGGATGCAGCGCTCGAAAATGCAAGAGCTATCTATATCGAACAGGGTAAGACCAATGAGTATGTTGGTTTTGCAAGATCAATGGGCAAAAGCATATCCGGAACCCAGGAAGACCAGCTTGCTTACCAGGAAGCAGAAGTTCAGTTCAACAATGGCAATTTCCCGCAGGCTGCAAAACGTTTTGAAGAATATCTTGCAAAATTCCCGGAAGGTAAATTTTCGCTGGAAGCACTTTATTACAAGAGTGAGATTTATTTCAACCAGAAAGACTGGGCAAAGGCCGCTGCGGGATATGAAATTCTTGGAGACCGTGCGCCACATAAATTTGGTGAGAAGAGTTTGCTGAGTGCAGCAAGACTAAACTTCTTTGATCTTAAAAAATACG
>JBEVNF010000358.1:0-7212 GCA_040508255.1 Flavitalea sp. | reverse complement strand
CCAATACTTCATACCCCCTATCATTCGCCCATGAAAAATGCCACCATTCCGTATCAAGTTTCTTAAAGCCAAAACGCATCATCACATCACGAAGTTTCTGCCTGTTTGCAACAACGATACCCGGCAGTGTTTTGATCCTGCTACCCGCCTGTGAACTGAAATCATCAAAATCAGTTCCCATATCGAGTTCTTTACCCGTCTTAAGATCAACAAGCGTGAGATCAACAGCAAGACCCCTGTTATGAGCGGAACCATTTACAGGTTTTGCAACATAACGGGAATCCTTAACCAGATCCCAGAAAGCAACCGTGACACTAAAAGGACGATAGGCATCATAGATCTTTAAACCAAGCCCGGAAGCGTTTAACTCAGCCTGTATCTTTTGTAACTGCAGGGCAGGGAGGTACCGGAGAAAAGTTTCTTTTGTACCGGCGGGATACATCTCTTTCTTTACGAAGTTATTACCCGAAGCATAACGCAGGTCGAGCACCAGGTCAGGTATCAACTCTTGAAGACCAATGAGTTTCTTTGCAGGATCCTTTGCTACTGTGGCAAGATATGCCTGCCTGGAATTCAACGTTTTCACATTGTTTTTTAATGATTTATCTGCCTGCGCATACAATAAATTCATGGCCGGTAGAACGGTTGTCAAAAAGTATAAAATATAGTATTTAAGCACTATTTTGTATATCATTGCACATGTTGATCGAGTGTTCTGATTAAGTTACAAACTTATTTAACAAGCCCTGACCCATGATACTCAAAAACCGGTTTTACACCCTGACAGGACTTTCGCTGGCACTCCTTGTTATTTCCTGTGGTGAACCAGAAAAACCCAAAGAAGTTGATATCGTTCCCAAAGAGGAAGACATCAATTTACGAATCTCCAAAAATTTAAAGGAAACAGTTGATTATGCCGTGATCAACAAGGGCAGGATCAATGATACAATATTGCTTGCACAACCCGATCTGATTGAAAAGATCTATAGTTCCAATGAATATAAAGGTGTGTGGCGCAGTCAGACTGGCTGGGCCCCGCTTGCAGATTCACTTGTAGACTTTATCAAAAATTCGAAGGAATACGGTCTCTTTCCCGCTGATTATCATTACCGGCAACTGAATGGTGCATTTTATCTTCTCGCTAAAGATTCAACATCGCACAAGAACGCAGCGCTCTGGACAAGGGCCGACCTGATGCTTACCGATGCAGTATTGCAAATGGCAAGACATCTTAAATATGGCCGGCTTGCTCCGGATAGTGTTACCCTGCAAAAGGATACTGTTGTTGACAATGATCTTATTGTAAAAACATTCCAGGATGTTCTGAGTTCAAAGGATCTTCGCAATACACTTCATCAACTTGAACCCAAACATCCGGGTTATGATTCACTGAAGCTTGCATTGAAAGGCTACCTGGATTCGGTTACATTTAAACGTTATACCTATCTAATTTACCCCGATAAAGACTCTGCAACCTTTTACAGCAAACTACAGAAACGTTTGTTTGAATCTGATCTCTTGCCATCAGCAGTTGATCAGATTGATACGGCTGCATGGCGCGCTGCCATCAGGAAGGTTCAGAAGGACAATGGTCTTAAAGAAACCGGCAGGATCAGTGAGGTTACAGTTAACCGGCTCAATAATACCAACTGGGAAAAATTCATAAGGGCAGCAATCACGCTTGATCGCTACAAGCAACTTTCAGACAGTATGCCATCTACCTATATATGGGTGAACATACCTGCTTACATGCTCAGTGTAAAAGATTCCGGGATAACTGCATTCGAATCAAGGGTGATCGTGGGATCAACCAAAACCCGCACTCCTTTGCTTACTTCGAATGTGTCGAACTTCATTACCTATCCGCAGTGGACGGTCCCGTATAGCATCATTTTCAAGGAAATGCTTCCGCAGATCCAGAAAAATGTAAACTACCTCGCGAAACAAAACCTGATGGTGGTAGACAAAAATGACAGTATTATTGATCCCACAAAGATCGATTGGAGCAAACTGAGTAAGAACAGGTTTCCCTACCTGTTAAAGCAGCGTCAGGGTGATGATAACTCGCTTGGGGTGTTGAAATTTAATTTTCCTAATAAATATGCGGTATACCTCCATGACACAAATGCGCGCTGGGCCTTTAGTCGTGAAGATCGTGCGCTCAGTCATGGCTGTGTTCGTGTGAAGGATTTTCGTCGGCTTGCGAATTTCCTGATCAGGAACGACACAATAAAATACCCCCAGGATACGATTAGTAACTGGATCCGGAGACAGGAAAAACACGTGGTTTCCGGCTTCAAAAAAGTGCCTGTATATATCCGTTATTTCTCTGTTGAGGGTAAAGAAGGAAGCATCCGTTTCTACCCTGACATTTATGGTGAAGACCGGTTACTGAGAAATCGTTATTTTGCCGACAAGGCAATGCTCTAGGAGCGACCATTACCATGAAAAAACTGTTATTTATACCTATTCTGCTGCTGTGTGTAAGTCTCGGAAGAGCAAAAGCACAGGACACCACGAAACTCCCGGAACCAGGAACCGAAGCTGTTGTGGAAGCGGAAGAGGTGAATAAACAGGAAAAAGCTTCCGCTCCCGGCAAACCCGCGAAAAGAGTAAAAAAGACTGCGAAGATCCAGTACGGAATGGCCAGTTTCTATCATAATAAGTTCCAGGGCCGCAAAACTTCTTCCGGCGAAAGATATGATAAGGATAAAATGACCGCAGCGCATAACGGTCTTCCGCTCAATACGTGGATCAGGGTCACCAATATCAGGAATGGCCGCACAGTGATCGTAAAAGTAAACGACAGGCTCCATCACAGGAACGAAAGACTGGTGGATCTCAGCAGGAAAGCTGCAGCCAGCCTGGGATATATCGGCCGGGGACTCGCCCGTGTAAAAGTTGAAGTGCTCGGAAAAACCAAACCTGCTGAAATTGCAAAAAAGGATCACTAAATTAGATGTTCAGAATTTAGTAATCATGCGCAGGGGATTTTTACTGTTACTGGTCCAATCAGCCATATTTACCGCATCTACCGCCCAGGATAAATCATATATCCAGGATCCAACACTTGCTGTGAGCTTCCTGTTCCAGGATTTTAAATCAGCATCTAATATCAGGTCAACTTCTCTGGCAACTGCATTACGCGACCGCAATTTTGCGAGAATCCGCGATATGTCACCGGGCCTTGGGATCAGTTACCTGGAAGGAATCCATAAGCATTATGACGTTGTGATCAATCTCACTGGCTCTTTTCTCGATTACCCGGTTGACGGGCGTCCTCCCTTCTCGAATGACTATTTTTTAATTGAAGGAGATGTTTCACTGCGCGGCAAGATGTTTTCCAATGCATGGTGGGTTTCGCCTTATGTGCAGGTTGGTGCCGGCACTTCATACTACAAAGGCTATCATGCTGCATATATACCTGCCGGATTGGGGATGCAGCTCAACTTTTTTGATGAAGCATATCTGCTTGTTAACGCTCAATACAGGATTCCAGTGACAACTATGGCTTCATTTCATTTCTTTTATAGTGTTGGACTGGCGGGGAATATCGGCCGGAAAAAACAAAACCGAAAGGTTGAAAATATGCCATTGCCCTCATTGATAAAACCTGATCGTGATGGGGATGGCGTTCCGGATCATGAAGATGTTTGCCCGGACACTCCGGGAAAGAAAGAAAACAAGGGATGTCCATAAATCAAAAACCCCACCTTTTTTTGAAGGCAGGGCTCTGAATTTTAGTTTTTATCTTTCTTCCTGAATAATCGTCTAAAAAGACCGCCTTTTTTCTTTTCTTCCTTCTCTTCCTCTTTCTTCACAGGCTGCTGACCTTTTTGTGGTGCTGAAAGTTCGCGCTTAACCCTGTTCTCTTCGTCAGGTACTTCTTTGGATTCAACAGGTACATTACCAGCATCCGGTGTACTCAGATAAGAATCCGCACTACCGTTACCGCTTTCATTACTTTCATTTTCCGCAGGTTGAACAGCGAGTGACCTGTAATCAAACTCAACCTTCATATTCTCAGGTTCAGGAAACTTTGCCTGCCTGTCAAGTCCAAGTGTTTTATCCGCAAGTGCTTTCTTAAAGAAGTATTCGTAGATAGGTCTCGCTGCCTGTCCGCCTTCACCCAGCTTACCTTCAAGCCTGATGAACGGATCATCACAACCGATCCATACACCTGCCTGTAACTGTGGCGTATAACCGAGAAACCATGAATCAGAATAATCGTTTGTAGTACCGGTCTTACCACCCATTTCAGCAACGCCAAGTCTTGCGCGCAAACCTGCTGCAGTACCTATATCAACGGGTCCCTGCATCATGCGGCTCATGATATAGGCGGTAGACTGACTCAATACTTCTTTACGTTGTGTATTAAAGGTTGCAAGTACGTTTCCGTTTTTATCTTCTATACGGGTGAAGTACACCGGTTTTGTTGAGAACCCACGTGACGGGAACATTGTATAGCCCCACATCATTTCAAACAATGAAAGTTCACAGCTACCAAGACTGATGGAAGGATAGGGTGGAACCTTTGTAGGAATATTCATTTCGCTGATAAAGTTTGCGAAACGTTGTGGCGTTGTTTGTTTGATAAGATATGCCGCAACTTCATTCACTGACCAGGTTAGCCCACTTGCCATTGTTCTCGTTCCGGTAAGGCCACGGTTCTTTGCAGGCACGTAACCAGAACCGGGAAAATATTGTTGCGAAGTTTCACATTGAGTTTCTGGTGTGAAACCATATTCTTCTATCGCAAGTGCATAAAGGAATGGTTTGATGGAAGAACCAACCTGGCGCTTTGTGCGCAGGTTCACGTGATCATATTTATATCTCTTGAAATCGATACCACCTACCCAGGCCTTTACCGCGCCACTCAAAGGATCCATGACCATGAAAGCGGTCTGCATCATTTCCCGATAGTATTTGATTGAATCAGCGGGTGACATGATAGTGTCTTTCTCGCGTTTGTTGTTCCACGCAAACACCTTCATGGGAACCTTCTGCAAGAAGCTTTTTTTGATCTCAGCTTCACTCAAACCTTCTGCTTTCCCGGCTCTCCAGCGGTCACTGTTCTTCATGGCATTATCAAGTACATTCTGATGACCTTTCCAGATAGCATCAGTTTTAATGCTTGATTGGGCGCTCAAAACACGTTGCAGTACAGGCATGTGAGCGGTTACTGCTTCCTCTGCGTATAACTGCATTCTCGGACTGATAGGTGTGTAAATCCTTAGTCCATCTTCATAAAGATCATATGGCTTACCATCGCTCTTCTTATGTTCTTTGCACCACGCTTTGAGTTCATCGCGGATCACATCAAGAAAATAGGGAGCTATACCATTGTTCTCATCCAATTTATTATAGTTCAGCTTGATCGGATTCTTTTTGATGTCTGCTGCATTTGCCGCAGAGATATAATTCATCTGCACCATCTGATCGATGATGGAATTTCTGATCCTGAATGAGTTCCTGTTGTTTGTACGTGGGTTAAAAGTTCCTGTTGCTTTTAGCATACCAACCAGTACCGCAGCTTCTTCAACATTCAGACGATCCGGCTCTTTAGAAAAGAAAGTACGCGCAGCATTACGGATACCATAAACATTATCACTGTAAGGAACAGTGTTAAGATATAGCGCAATGATTTCCTGCTTGGTAAAGTTTCTCTCGAGTTTTACAGCAATGATCCACTCTTTCAGTTTTTGCATTACACGTTTAACAGGATTGGATGCACGTTCAGCAAACATATTCAGCGCAAGTTGTTGAGTAATGGTACTACCACCACCTTTGCTACCAAAAAGGATCACCGCACGGGCGACACCTTTTCCATCGATACCTGAGTGATCATAGAAACGTTTATCTTCTGTCGAGATCAAAGCCTCAATCACATTTTTCGAAATATCGTTGTAGGCAACATTACGACGGTTACCTTTTTCTTTGTAGAACTTACCCATCAACGTTCCGTCATCTCCATAAACTTCAGAAGCCTGTATGATATTGGGATTTTCAAGTTCAGCAAGGGATGGCATTTCTCCGAACACACCCCAGTTAAGAAGGGCAATGAACAGAACAAATGAACCAAAACAAATCAGGAAAATCTTCCAGTAGATTCGGACCGGTCGGGACATATTAAAGTGTTATTTGATGAGAGCAGATGCAATATCTGCTTATGCAAAAATCGTACTCCAAACTCAAAAGTATTCTTAATTTCTGAGTAATTAATTGGTATATGCCTGGCCGTGGAACTTCAGATATTCCTCGAGGTCTTTCCTGGTCAAAAGCAACTCAAGATTAGCCTGCGTGATCACGATGAAGCTGAATTTACCCTTTGGCATCCATGGGATGATCCTTGTACCAGCGATTTCTGAAGTCTTTTTGGTGTAATCCAGTGCAGATTGAGCATTTTTGAATGAAGACATTACCACCAGATTCACCGAATCACTCAATGCCTGGTTGGATGTTTCGATACGATCGTTGTAATATGATTGCGTATTATACCTGTTGAACGCATTTTTTGCTTCACCAACATACACCGGATCAACCTTGTCGAGCACAAGTATCACAAGATGTTTGGCATCAGGCTCGATCGAATATGCGGATTTGATGGAACTTCTTTTTTTCGCAGCAGCTGCAGCAGCAGAGTCTGCAGATTTTCTTGCAGCCACAGCGACCAGGCTGTCGGCGCTTTTCTTCGCTGCATATACAGCAATCAGACTATCTGCACGTTTTTTATCGGTTTCAGCAACTGCAATACTGTCGTTGAATCTTTTCTGTGCAGCAGCCACACTGTCAAGATATTTCTTTTCAGCAGCAGCTGAGGCAAGACTGTCCGCACGCAACATTTCGGCAGCACGTTTTGCATTGGCTTCGTTCTGCTGAATTCCCGCAAGGTCCTTTGCAACAACCTTAATGCCGCTGGTGCCGATGCTGTCCTTTTTATCAGTGATCTTAGCCCTGGTATCCTTCGACTTAAGTTTATCCTCGAGTTTCTGTGCAGCAGCCTGTTTTTCCAGTTCTGCTATAGCCGCGCTGTCAGTTACCTCAACCTCAACTCTTTTAACCAGTGGCTGATTGTCGATAACAATCGCAGAATCTTCACCCGGCCTTTCGATTTTCAGATTGGTAAGATAATCTTCAATCTCTTTTCTTCTACCCAATACATCGAGCATGGTTTGAGCACGTGCCGCCATCTCGTTATTCGGATAAAGTTTG
>JBEVNF010000223.1:0-4859 GCA_040508255.1 Flavitalea sp. | reverse complement strand
AGATTTTTCTGATGCGTCCCGCGCTGCTAGCCTCTACGCTGCTACACTTGCAAAAGCAACAGGAGCAAAACTTTTGTTGTTCCATTCTTATATGATCCCCACCCCGGTGAGTGAAGTTCCTTACGTGATGGTGTCTGTTGATGAGATCCAGGAAGAGAATGAGAAATTCATCCGCAGGGAAGCTGAAACCCTTCAGGCAAATTTTGACGTTAAAGTAGAAACCTTGATCCAGATCGGAATGCCATCTGACGAGATCACTATTCTTGCAGAAGAAAAACAGGCTTCACTGACCGTGATAGGTATGCGGGGTGCAGGCAGCATCGATAAACTTATTGGCAGCACCACTGCGACCGTAGTAAGAAAATCCAAAACACCGGTATTGGTGGTTCCTCATGATTTTGTTTTCAGACCGGTCTCTGAGATCGTGTATGCCAGCGATTTCAGTTATGCATCAACCAAAGCGCTGTTTGCACCGCTGGTAGATATCGGCACAAAATACAACGCGAGGGTTAGCGTGATACATGTACACAAGTCGCCCGGAGCAACCCTTTCCGATGCAGAACAACAGGCAAAAGCAGGTATCACAAACAGTCTTGCAGCATTGAATCCAGCTTTCACAGTGATCAATGACGATTCAATAAGTCATGGTATCAAAACTTATATAGAAGAAAAAAATGCCGATCTGTTGGTGATGGTGGCGCACAGGCATAACTTTTTCGACCGGCTTTTCTCAAAGATCCATACCACAGAAATGGCATACGATACGAGAATTCCACTGCTGATACTTCCTGATAAAAATCGCTGACCGGGCAGACTGAGTCTAAATAATTGAGCCTTAATACCCGCGGATTCAGGCCGGAAAATGATTTTCCGGACTATTTCCGGATCAATCTATTTACCCTACCTTTGCACCCCAAAATAAAATTTGGGAACATTATTTCAAATAAACATATATGGCAACAGTAACTAGAGAGAATATTGGTCTGCTGAATGATAAGATCACGGTGACCGTTGGTACTAACGATTACCTGCCTTCATTTGAAAAATCGCTGAAGACCTATAGCAAAAATGCAAACCTGCCGGGTTTCCGTAAAGGGATGGTGCCTGCGGGGATGATCAAAAAAATGCATGGACCAGCAGTTTTCACTGAAGAAGTATTGAAAACAGTTGAAAGCGAACTGAACAGCTACATGACTAACGAAAAGCTCGAAATCTTCGCACAACCTCTTCCTCTCCCTGAGAACGATGCACGCCAGATCGACATGAACAAACCTTCTGATTATGCATTCGCATTCGAAGTTGGTCTTAAGCCTGATTTCCAACTGGCTGATCTCGCATCTACTCCAATGACAAAACTCAAGATCAGGGTAACCGAAGAAATGGTGAATGATGAGATCGAAAGAGTACGTCTCCGCAACGGAAAAATGACCGAACCTGAAACAGTAACCTCAGATGATAACGTGCTTAACCTGACTTTCACTGAAGTGGATGCACAGGGTAACGAAGTTGAAGGTGGTATCAAAAAAGACAATTCACTTCTTATCAAATATTTCGCTGAAAGCTTCCGTCCTCAATTGATGGGTAAGAAACTTGGCGATACTTTCACTATCCAGATTTCACAGGCTTTCGAACCAAAAGAAAGAGAGTGGATCCTGAATGATCTTGGTCTCAACAAGGAAGATGCAGCAAATGCCGAAAAACATTTCAGACTTGATGTAACAAAGGTTGGATTTGTTGAAAGATCTGAGCTGAACGAAGAGTTCTTCAAACAGGTTTTCCCTGGCAAAGAGATTGCTGATGAAGCTGCATTCCGTGCAGAGATCAAAGCTGATATCGAGAAGTACTGGGAAACTCAGAGCAGCAACCATCTTCAGCATGAGATTTATCACGTATTGCTCGACAATACCGCGATCGCTTTCCCTGAATCATTCCTGAAAAAATGGATGCAGACAAATGATGAGAAAGGTAAAACTGCTGAGGAAGTTGAAGCTGAATACCCTTCATTTGTTAACCAGTTGAAATGGACATTGATCGTAGATAAGATCGTTCGTGACAACAACCTTGATGTATTACCGGATGACCTTCGTGCATTTGCTAAGCAACAGTTGTTTGGTTACATGGGAATGGGTGCAGGTGATGAAGAACAACCATGGCTCACTGAATACGTGAACAAGATGATGAAGGATAAAAAGTTTGTTGAAGATGCTTTCCACCGCATTCAGACAGACAAGGTATTCAAGATCGCTGAACAAAAAGTAAACACAACCGAACAGGAAGTAAGTGTAGATGATTTCGCGAAAGAAACTGCGAAACATCAGCATCACAACCACTAAGAGTTGTAAAGATAATTGTGTGTAAGAACAGCCATACCGGCTGTAACCCTTACCGGTTTTGATCTGATCATACCGGTTGGTAAACCAAAGCTAAAAGTGGGAACCAGGGATACAGCAGGTGTGGCTGTCGCTTTTGTATCAATGGCCGGTGCAGTTTTGACTTAATGTCAGTGGGCGTTACTCAAAATGGCTGATTTTTTCTTTTGCATGGTATTTGGTTTGTGACAATAACTTAAATTGCCCGTATTAATGAAGATTGCATGCATTCACTCACATTGCAGCTTGATTGATCGGGAGGATACTTACAATCTTTAATATTTAATATTCAATATTAAAACTTTATGAACTTAGGAAAAGAATTCGAGCAATACGCGATTAAACACCGCGGTATTTCAAGTAATACTTTGCACGATTATAACAGGCATATGGTTACCAACCTTACGCCGAATATCATCGAAGAGAGGCCAATGAATATCGCTGTTATGGACGTCTACAGCCGTCTCATGATGGACCGGATCATCTTCCTTGGATATCCTATCAATGATGAGGTTGCAAACATTGTAACTGCACAGTTATTGTTCCTTGACAGCACAGATCGTCAGCGCGATATCCAGATGTATATCAACAGCCCTGGGGGAAGTGTTTACTCAGGTCTTGGTGTTTATGATACCATGCAATATGTAACTCCTGATGTTTCTACTATCTGTATTGGTATGGCTGCTTCAATGGGTGCCGTTCTTCTTACTGCAGGTGCGGAAGGAAAGAGAACTGCGCTTAAGCATAGCCGCGTGATGCTTCATCAGCCAAGCGGTGCGATAGGTGGCCAGGCAAGTGATATCGAGGTTACCGTTGCTGAGATAAAAAAAATCAGAAAGAATTTGTATGACATCATTTCCAGTCACACCGGTAAATCTGTGAAGCAGGTTGAAAAGGATTGTGAGCGTGATTACTGGCTCACTTCTGATGAAGCAAAAGAATATGGACTGGTTGACGAGGTACTTGTAACCAATCCAAGAAAAGGCAAAAAGGACTAAGTAAACCAGGTTTAAAACTTACAAAGCAAACATTATGATCTATAATTCAAAATATCTGTTGAAGCCTTTTGTAAACGAGGATGGTGATGATGAAGAAGAGCAGGACGAAAAACCGGTAAGAGATAAAGGACCGGAAGCGGGAATGTATGCAAAGAAGATGGAGAAATATTTTTTCCAGAATCGTGCAGTATATCTCTGGGGTGTGGTTGATGATAAGAGTGCGAAGGATGTTACCACTAAATTACTCTTGCTTGATGCTGATGCACCGGGTGAAGAGATCAAATTCTTTATCAATAGCCCGGGTGGTGTTGTAACAAGTGGTATGGTGATCTATGATACCATGCAGATGCTGAAAAGTCCTGTTACAACAATTTGTATGGGTCTTGCCGCCTCAATGGGTTCAATACTACTGAGCGGTGGTACCAAAGGAAAAAGAATGATCTATCCTCATGGTGAGGTGATGATCCACCAGCCGAGCCTTGGCGGGTATATCCAGGGCGTTTCAATTGATCTGGAGATCCAGGCGAAACAAACCCGCAGGGTAAAAGAGATCGGGGCGAGAATTCTCGCAAACAATTGTGGGAAAAAAATCGAGCAGATCATGAAGGATTTTGATCGCGATTATTGGATGGATGCAAAGGAAGCGATCGAGTATGGCATTGCAGATCAAATAGTTGAGAAATTATAAAAATACGTCAACGGTCATACTTCAGGGTGTGGCCGTTGTCAATTTAATACGGTTTATTTCGTAGTAAAATTCAAATAGTTGGGTACCTTTGTAGCCAGACTTTTTAACCATGGCAAAAACAACTTTACATTGTTCCTTTTGTGGCCGTAGCCGGGATGAGGTAAAAATCCTCATCGCGGGACAGGAAGGTCATATCTGTGAAAATTGCGTTGAGCATGCCCGCGAGATCATCGAGCAGGAATTGATGATACGCAATGATAGCACAGGAGCACCTTCACAGTTCAAACTGAATGTGAAAAAACCAGTAGAAGTTAAACGCTTCCTGGATGAATATATCATTGGTCAGGACGAAGCAAAACGCGTACTGGCTGTTGCGGTTTACAATCACTATAAGAGACTGCAGCAAAAACCCGCGGAGAATGACATTGAGATCGAGAAGAGTAATATCGTGATGGTTGGTGAAACCGGAACCGGGAAAACCCTTCTTGCAAAAACGATTGCAAAATTGCTGAATGTGCCGTTTGCGATTGTTGATGCAACAGTATTCACTGAAGCAGGTTATGTGGGTGAAGATGTTGAAAGCATACTCACACGTTTACTGCAGGTTTGTAACTATGATGTAAATGCTGCTGAAAAGGGCATTGTATATATTGATGAAATCGATAAGATCGCACGTAAGGGAGATAACCCTTCCATTACTCGTGATGTTAGCGGTGAAGGTGTTCAGCAGGGTCTCCTGAAATTACTGGAAGGCACAGATGTTCTTGTTCCACCGCAGGGCGGAAGAAAACATCCTGAACAAAA
>JBEVNF010000318.1:0-12364 GCA_040508255.1 Flavitalea sp. | reverse complement strand
ATGGCCGACTGAAGCCCTGCCATGTCGCTGCTGAATTATGGGGTCCCGGGGGACCAAAAACCTGAAGCTTGTCTAGATGTCGAAGCGCTCCCTTATAAAATCACCATTTGATCTGCTCGAGCTTATAGCAGTGCTCTCGTGATTATGTAAGATAAAATTAAAAACTCCATTGAATCCTTTATTAATTTCCTTGATCTGATCCGCATTGATTATGCAGGCACGATGAATCCGCACAAAGGCTGACGGCAATTTTTCTTCCAAAGATGACAGGCTGAAATCAGTCAGATACTTCTTACCGGTCACTGTCATGATCGATACATATTTCTCTTCCGCCTGCAGATAACTTATCTCTGAGTGCTTTACAAGTATGATCCGATCACCGGTTTTTACAGTTATAGTCTGAGACTGCGCAGGTTGCCTTATCTGCCTGATCATAGCTTCCAGGATTGCACCTGGCATCTCTTCCCTGATCTTTTCTAATTTTGATATTGTTAGTTCCAGACGTTCCGCCTCAATCGGCTTCAGCAGATAGTCGACAGAATTTTCTTCAAAAGCTTTGATCGCATATTGATCATAGGCAGTAGTAAACACAACCCGTGGTTGTTTGGCAATCCTCGCCAGCATTTCAAATCCGTTTAAGACCGGCATCTCTATATCAAGAAACACCAATGCAGGATTTAACGCATTGATTTTCTCCAGTCCGTCCTCGCCATTTTCAGCCTCACCAATGATCTCAATATGATCATAAGGTTTCAGCAATCTCTTTAACCTTTGCCTTGCAAGCGGTTCGTCATCTATTATTATTGCCTTCCAGGTTTTCATACAGTAACAGGAAATGTGATTTTTATATGTTTGGGATCATTGATCAACTGTACATCGTAGTTGTCGATGTATAATAACTTAAGTTTGTCGAAGGTGCTTTGCATACCATAACCCATCCGAAGATCACCCGGGAACGGTGACCCATTATCATAAACGAGTACCTGTATATTTTGCTCTTCTTTCTTCACAACGATCCTGATCTCTGCTTCCTTGGATTTGTTGCTGAGGCCATGTTTAATTGAATTCTCTACCAGCGGCTGAACAAGGAACCTTGGAACATTCACCTGTTCCAAACCGGGATCAGCATCAATGCTGAATTTCATTCTCTCACCAAACCTGACTTGCTCAATTGAAATGTATGTTCGCAAAATATCCAATTCATCCTTAAGGGAATGCATGTTCTCTTTTGCAGAGTTGATAGTATACCTGAATAATTTTGACAACATGATTGTCATTTGTTCTGCCTTATCAGGATCTTCGTGTATCAGGCTCGCAATGGAGTTTAACGAGTTGTACAGGAAATGAGGGTTGATTCTTGATTGAAGCGCCTGAAGCTCTGTTTCACTCTGCAACTGCCTGAGTCGCGCAAGATCATTGTTTTTAGCGGTGATCTCTGCGCTGCTTCTTGCAAGCTGCATGTTATAAAGTAAAAGTATAGTTCCTACAATAAAAACAATTGTTGCACTCGAACGATATTCCCCGGGATGCAGGCGGTACGCAGGCGCTCCATACTTAATGGTTTCTACAACCATATAACTTAACTCTGTACCGATCACCATTCCTGCAAAATTGCTGAGATAGTAGCCGGTAATAAAGAACCAGAAACCTTTGTTTGAAGTGATCGGCAACCTTTGAAATATCGCTACTACGTTCGTAATGCTCAACGTAATAAAAATGCTGAACACGACATTGTAGATAAATTGCATGTGTGTGAACCCGGAACGACTGAATACTGTAAATATCAGGCTTAATGCACAACCAATGATCGCACCCAGCACCACTGCCCTGAGATTCGCATAAAGCAGGTTGCCATCGGTACCGAGTGCGAGCATTTTATTCTTCGTCATTTGCTATTTCCGTGTTTAATAATAAAAGATATCAATTATTTCACCTGGTTCAATAAAGCTTCACATCTTGACTTTCCCCATGATGGCATCAGAGCCCCAGCCTTCTCATTACCGTATTTCTCAAGCGATAACACAAGTACATCTTTTGCCTTTGCTTTTCCACCACCAAATGCTTCCGGTGTGTAAAAAAGGTTTTGTCCCTTAACAAGCAACGCCCTGGGATTTTCAGGATCGATAGCGATCGCTTTCTCAAGCAATGCACCAGACTTTGGGATCAGCGTCATCGCGCGTGCCTGCGGCGCAAGAGAAACTTTCATGAACACAATATAACCTTGCAGGGTCAGAATCTCACTGTTGTCTGGTTTAATTTTAGCTGCTTTTTCAGCAAGATCAAAAGCCTTGTCATAGATCACATCTTTGGTATCATTGTCCTGGCGGCCGGCATTTGCCGACATCAGCAAAGCGTATGCAGAATAATATTTTGGTAACCACTCACCAGCCTCCGCAGTGGCGATCCTTTCGAAATAATTGGCGTTGGCGGTGAAGTCTTCAGAATTACGTGCGCTGTCGAGCATCAGAATTCCTTTTTGCATAGCAGAGTTAAACTTATCAGAAGACTGAGCTGCAGCAAAGATGGATACAAAAAGAAGCAGTGTAGCAGTAATAACTTGTTTCATGTTTTTTGATTTGTATTTGTGAGTGTTTTGATTAGTGGTTGAATGTATTATCGCCGATGGTCATCAGGATGCCGACAAAGAGATTGCGATTCGCCGCAGGATAGATCGGATTTTTTACCCTTCCATCATTTGAATAATTATAACCATAGATATTTTTAAAACCAGGCAGATTCGTTGCTGAAGCATATACCACTGTGAACTGATTGAACAACCTGGTGATATAACTTAGATTCAGGCTCAGATTATTGAACGATTTGGTTTTATCCGAAAGGAATACAGAATTGTTGGGATTGTAATAAGTTCTTCCACTGCTGTAGGTATATGTTACCCCAACCTGCGTTTTCAATGCATTGATAAAATGTTTGTAAACAAGATTCAGGCTGTGTTTCGCAGCAAACGGTGGTACGGCCTTGCCGGGATAATTCCTGAAATCTCTTTTGGTATCCAGGAATGAATAGGAGATCCAGTAGTCACCACCGCGGATGGTTTTCTTATCCCGGAAGAAAATATCAAATCCTTTTGAATAACCATTACCACTGTTGTTGAGGTTCTCAAAGTTTGTTACACCAAAATTTCGAACGAAACCATCAAGGGTATACTTCGTCAGGTTGGAATAATTTTTATAATATGCTTCCGCACGGAATGTGATACCATCATTACGATATTGATAATTCAAAATATAATGATCCGCCTTCTCATAGTCCAGGTCTTGTTTTTGAACCAGGTAAGCATCATCAGGATTCTGATAAAAAGAACCATAAGCTATCGCAAGTTGTCCATGTATACCCGCCTTCATTGCCAGTGAAATACGTGGTGCAACATTCAGGATATTCAGTACACTGTTGTTTTCTGCTCTCACCCCTACTCTTGCAGCAAACAGGTTTCCAAGATAAAGCTCCGTTTCAGCAAACAAACCCTGCATATTATTTTCGAAAGAACGGCTTTGTCTGTTCCAACTTTCAGTATACCTGCTATGTGAAGCTTCCACACCTGTTCTGATCAGATGTCTGCCGGCGAAACGACGTGTAAGTGTAAGCCTTGCCTGCGCAAAATCATTGTCAAAACCATAGCTGTTCTCTTCAACCTTACCTCTTTCATCATTTACGTTCATGCTTACACCTGCAAACAGTTTCCAGGCTTTACCGATTTTTTCATTATACGTACTGTTGAAATAATAGTTGCGATTTGAATTTGAAATTTTGGTCGATACCTGGTCGTCCCCGAATCCCGAACGGAGCCCGACATCTGTCTGATTGAATTGAGTGTAAATCTTTAGCATCCCTGTTTCAGATGTCTTGTATTTATATTGAACAGAACCCTGGTATTCCACAGGCGCCTTAATCCAGTTGATATTCTGATTGAGTACAGAATACAATGGCTTCAGGTTGTAATAATTGGCACCAACCACCAATGAACTTCTTTTCATCTTTGTAGTGTTGGCACCGCTTAAACCGACCGACATAACTGAGAATTCAGAAGAAGATTTTTCAGGCAGATCTTTTGTTTCCATTAATAACGCTGATGAAAGTGCTTGTCCGTACTGTGCCGAATACCCGCCGGTTGAAAAGCTGGTACCGTTGAAAAGAAATGGAGAGAATCTGCTGCGGCCCGCCTGATCAGGCAACTGGCTGCCAAAAGCATTTTTAACCATCATACCATCAAAAAAGGTTTGTGTTTCAGCACCTGTTCCACCTCTTACAAAAAGACCATTTTCACCAAATGCCTGTGCAGTACCCGGCAGCGTTTGTAATGCAGCAACCACATCTGCAACTGCACCTGCAGTGGTAGCAACGTCCAGCGATGAAAGCACCGCACCTTTTTTACTGTCACCTGTTTCAATGGTACCTGCAGTGATGGTTACCAGGTTCATTTCAGAGATGTCCTGCTTAAGCTTTATTGCAATACTGATCTCAACTCCTTTCAATTCTATTTCAATACTATCTTTTACAAACCCGATAGCGCTGATCTGCAACATAAACTTTCCTTTTTCAGCGCTGATAAAACGGAAGCCTCCGGTTGTATCCGTAGAACCCCCATCATAGGTGGCAGCAAGGATCACATTTGCACCGGGTATTGGTGACCCATTTGATTCTGTAATTCGACCGGTGATCACCGTCTGAGCGCTGGCGGCGATGGTTATAAAAGACATCAAAAAAAGTAGCGCTGTTCTCATTGCATTGTGTTTATGCAGCAAATCTGCCTTCAAAACAGGCTGAACAGCATTTATTTCCGACGACTTGCAGAATCAGGGGGACGGTTGGTGAAAAATCCTCAATTTTACAGCCCTTAATTTCAACTACAATGACTGCCTTAGCCAAAACACGCATTACCTCCATTGATTTTCTCAGGGGTACCATCATGATAATCATGGCGCTTGACCATGTGCGGGACTACCTCTACAAAGGCTCATTCTACTTTGACCCACTTGATCTTGAAAAAACAAACGGTGTACTCTATTTTACCAGGTGGATCACGCATCTCTGTGCGCCTATCTTTATGTTGCTCGCAGGAACTTCAGCCTTCCTGAGCAGTCAGCGCAAGACCAAAAAAGAGCTTTCTATCTTCCTTGTAAAGAGAGGTCTCTGGCTTATTTTCCTTGAAATGATCATTGTGAACTTTGGCTGGAACTTCAATATCGCGTTCCCGATGTTCCTTTTCATTACGATCTGGGCACTTGGAGTGAGCATGATCATACTGGCTGCATTGATTCATCTTCCACTGCGTGTAATACTTGCATTCAGTCTTATACTCATCGCAGGTCATAACCTGCTGGACACAATAAAGTTTGAAGGCAATACTCCGCAAGCGTTTGGCTGGTCATTGCTGCACTTTCAACAAGGCTTTATGGTTGGAAACGAGTTATTGCTTGTTGGTTATCCATTGATCCCCTTGATTGCTGTAATGCCATTGGGTTATTGCCTGGGAGAATTATACACCAGGGATTTTGATGCCGGAAAGAGAAGAAAAATCCTCTCCCTTTCAGGATGGATCGCTGTTGGTTTATTTATCCTCATTCGATATTCAAACATCTACGGCGAGCCGGTAAAATGGACAACGCAAAAGGATGGCTTCTTTACATTTTTATCCTTTATGAAGGTGAGCAAGTATCCGCCTTCATTGTTATACCTGCTTATAACAATAGGACCCGGCTTGTTATTCCTCGCTTATACAGAAAAAATCCAGAATCGTTTTGTTGCGATAGTTTCAGTTTACGGCAGGGTTCCTATGTTCTATTATCTTATTCATATCTACATCATACATCTTATTGCATTGATGGCGTCGATGTTCACACCAGGCGAGGACTGGCATCACTGGATCCTTGATCAGCCTATATGGTTCACTGATAACCTGCGCGGATATGGTTTTTCATTACCTGTGGCCTACATGGTCTGGATACTTCTCATCGTTTTGCTTTACCCGCTTTGTAAGAGATACGACCGCTATAAGCAGTCAAACAAGGATAAATGGTGGCTGAGTTATCTCTGACCCCGATCCGGCTACAACAATCAGTATCCTGGATAAGCGTAAGAATTTTGTTCGTACGAGCTTTGCATTATCAAAAAACAAAGCAATGAACAAGACGATATTTATTACCGGAGCATCCAGTGGTTTAGGAAAGGCAACTGCGAAGTTGTTTCAATCAAAAGGTTGGAATGTAATAGCTACCATGCGCAACCCGGAGAAAGAAACTGAGTTAAACAAACTTGAAAATGTAAGCCTGTTAAAGCTGGATGTTACAGATATCAGCAAGGTCAATAAAGCAGCAGCTGATGCAATTGCTTTGCATCCTGTGGATGTTGTGTTCAACAATGCCGGTTATGGTTTGATGGGTGCGCTGGAAGCAACGAGTGATGAAAAGATCATAAAGCAGATCAATACAAACCTGCTTGGGGTGATCATGACTACAAAAGCTTTTATCCCTCATTTCAGGGAAAGAAAAAGCGGGGTGTTTATCAGTACAACATCAATGGGAGGATTTATGGGTTTTCCGCTGCATTCTATCTATCACGCCACTAAATTCGGGATTGAAGGATGGTCCGAATCGATGTCATTCGAACTTGCTGCGCATAATATTGTTATCAAAACTGTGGCGCCCGGTGGCACAGCGACGGATTTCCTGGACAGGTCTTTAGATCTGAATCGTGATCCAAACTATACAGGGCTCGAAGAAAAGCTGATCAGCTCTACCCGGGCAATGATGAACGCCGCGGCACCTGCCGGTGAGATTGCAGAGGTTGTTTATGTCGCAGCTACTGACGGCAAAGATCAGTTAAGATACATTGCAGGAAAAGACACAAACGCGATGTTTGCAAGACGTACAGAAATTGGTAGTGAGGAGTTCAGGAAAGAAGTCAGAAATCAATTCTTTGGATAAATAAAAGTAGAATGAAAGTAATCGAATCAATATCAGAAAAACTCCGGCTGCTTGGCTTACCGGCACCGGCACACCCGTTGTTGAGTGTGATCCGTATTGCTGATATCAGTTTTTCGAATCCGGACCTGTGGCAGAATTTCACGATGAACTTTTATTCTATTTCATTAAAAAGAAATGTTGCCGGCAAAACAAAATATGGACAAAACTATTATGACTATGACAAAGGAGTGATGACATTCATCGCACCAAAACAGGTTGTTTCACTCGACGAGTCACAAAAGGATATTCTGGGGCCGGCATCAGGATATTCTTTGCTGGTACATCCTGATTTTCTATATCAACATCCGCTTGCATCTTCCATTAAAAATTATGGCTTCTTTTCTTATGCCATCAATGAAGCATTACATCTGTCAGAAAAAGAAGAGAGAGATATTGAAGACATATTTATTAAAATAGATCATGAATCGCAAAGGATCGACAAACATACGCAGGGCATTATCCTATCACAGATTGATCTGTTGCTGAATTATAGCAACCGGTTTTACGAGCGGCAGTTCATTACCAGGAAGGCCGTTAACCATGATGTACTTACAAAGCTTGAGCAGCTATTAACTGAATATTTAGATAGTGATCAGACACAAAAGAGTGGTTTACCTACCGTTGAATTTGTAGCCGGACAATTAAACCTTTCACCACATTACCTGAGTGATCTTTTACGTACACACACTGGTCAGAGTGCTCAACAGCACATCCAGGAACGGATCATTGAAAAGGCGAAGGAATATCTTTCTCTAACCAAACTTTCAATTGCTGAGATCGCGTACCAGCTTGGCTTCGAATACCCTCAATCATTCAATAAACTGTTCAAGAGACGTACCAATGTCTCCCCTACCGAATACAGGCAAAGCTTCAATTAAGGATAATTACAAAAACAGCATGAAACAACTATCTTTATCAAAACCAGTTGTATGCTGCAACATCTTTTCAAGATCGCCCTGCGAAACTTTTACAAGAACAAATTCTATTCAGCTATAAACATTATCTGCCTTGCCCTTGGCATTTGTTTCTGCCTGTTTACGACAATTTATATAAGTCAGGAATACGCTATAAATAAGGATCTCAAAAACTCTGACAACCAGTTTGTCCTTAAAACAAAATGGAGAAAGCAGGACATGGGTCCGGATATCACAGTGATTTCCATGCTTGCCAAGGGACTTAAAGATGAATATCCTCATGTAGTATCAAACTACTATCGCTATAACCCCGTAACAAATATCGTATCCGCAGGGGATCGTTTCTTCCAGGAAGATATTGCGATTGGTGATACTACCCTGGTTGATATGTATGGGTTTAAAACACTTTACGGCGATCCCAAAAAAGCATTTCAGAATAACAGTTCTGCTGTGATCACAGAAACCCTTGCAAAAAAGCTGTTCAATACATCCAATGCAATCGGAAAAACACTCAGTATCCAAACCACCGTTGCAGGTAAGAAACAAGACTTCATGGTTTCAGCAGTGTTGGAAGATATAACTCAGAACTCAGTGACAGGTATAATTGGCACCGGATATTCAGTATTCGTTCCATTTACAGGTAATGAGTATTTTGGTGGAGGAGATTTTTCAACTACCTGGGAGAATCTTGGTGTGCTTGGATTTGTTGAACTTCAAGCAGGCAAGACAGAAGCAGATCTTCAAAGATCGATCGATCAGATCATCCGTAAGAATTCACCTGATTTTATCTGGAAGAACCTGACCGCGACTCCTTTTCGTGTTTCTGATTATCATCTGAAGGATAATAATGGAGCACTGAGTAAGATGATCATGATCTTATCAATGATCGCAATCCTTGTTTTATTGATGGTGGTGATCAACTTCATCAATATTACGATAGGTCGTTCCTCATCCAGACTCAAAGAAATAGCATTAAAGAAAACTTTTGGAAGCGGAAAGTCTTTGATATTAAGACAATTCCTTGTAGAATCATTTGTGCTTTCATTTGTAGCAATGATCATTTCGTTATTGATCTACCAGGCTGTGAAACCTTTACTATCAGGAATTCTTGAAGTTGACTTTCCTTCAGTATGGAATCTAGCTCCTCTTCAATGGCTGGCACTTGCCATTATAACGCCTGGCATATCTGTAATAGCAGGTATTTATCCCGCCCTCACACTCAGCAACACAAGGCTGACAAACGCTGTCAAAGGAAAACTTGACCAGGCAAAAGGAAGTGTATCACTTCAACGGGTATTACTCATCACCCAATTCACATTAGCCATAGTTGTTTTTATCTGTGCGGTAAATATTTCAAACCAGGTAAAGTATCTGTTCTCAAAGGATCTTGGTTACAGCAGGGATCAGTTACTCGTAGTTACTGCTTTACCCAAACAATGGGACAGCGCGGGTGTAGCGAGAATGGAAACTATCAAACATGAAATGAAAGAGCTTCCAGGTGTCAGCGCTGCCAGCATCGCCTTTGATGTTCCGGACGCGGTACCATTCGGTAAATGGGAAGTGCTTGCACCAAAAAGCAGCTCAGCAGATGGCCAGATCACATTATCGCTCGCTAACGCAGATGAAGATTACGCTAAAACAATCGGTCTAAAAATGGTCCAGGGCAACTTCTTTGAACACAGCAAAGAGGGAATCGTACTGAATGAAGCCGCCGTACGTCAGCTTGGTGAACCCACCGAAAGCATCATCGGCACAAAAATCAAAACCATTGCAGGTGGAGAGGGTATACCCGTTACAGGCGTGGTAAAGGATTTCAACTATTCTTCCATGCAGGAGAAGATCGCTCCTATGGGCTTCCTGCATCTCAATACAAGCAATACCTACCGCTTTCTGGTGATCAAACTAGCAACAGCAGATATTACCAGGAACCTGGACGCGGTACGCAACAAATGGAAAGAGATGTCACCAAACACTCCTTTCAATTACAGCTTTATGGATGAAAAATTCGCAGCGCTTTATAAAACAGAACTGCAATTACAAAAGGCCTCCAACCTCGCCACTGTTCTGAACTTCGCAATAGTATTCCTTGGAATCATCGGCGTTGTGGCATTTATGTTACAAAAAAGGATGAAAGAAATAGCCGTGCGCAAAGTTCTTGGCGCAGGTGCAGTGGATATTATTTACATGTTCCTGAAAGAGTATGCAGGCCTGATCGCTTTGTCCAGTCTCATTGCCTGGCCGATTGCTTATGTTGCAAGTGAAAGAATGTTACAGCAGTTTGCCTACAGAACAAACCAGGCGGCCTCATCATATCTTGGTGCGTTCACATTGGTTGCGGTATTGTCGTTTGTATTGGTAACGCTGCAATGTTTAAGGACCGCATCGGCAAATCCGATTACGAAACTGAAGGCGGATTAATCTGTCATTTTCTTTTTTTCGGTTGATGGCTCATCAGGTGTTCCAGATATTCCTGCACAATGAGTGGTGAAGATCTGAATCGGACATAGTTGTGGGATCCATCACCATCGGTCCATGTATTGCTTCCATCATCCTTCACTTGTATGTGACCTTTTGTGAGATCAAAGAAAGGGGACGATGGTTTTGAAGCAATTAAAACAGCGGTCTGATCCCAACTCATACGTCCCTGCAGATCATCTTTTGATTTTGGGATACAGATGCTGAATACATCTTTAACCGGGCTGTTTGTAATATCATCACGCCTGGTCAACGGCAACCCGGTCCTGATCTCTTTGCCAATTTCGAAACCTGAAAATAAAATACTACCCGGCCAGTTGTTGCATACAAACTGAGCCGCCTTAACATCTTTTTCAATGTTGAATTCTTTACCAACAGGAAATATGCCTGCCATACTTACGAGCGACTTAACCTTTGTTGCTACCAACTGTTTCCCATCTAATGCCGAATACTGATCCGGTTTAGATTGAAGTAGTTCGGAAAGATTTGTAAAAAAGCCCACTGTAACGATCGTGATACTTCTGTCTTCCGCAGATGCGAGCAGCTTACGGTATAGCCCGGTTGCGTCCTCCGCATTGTCGTTAGATGTAATGTTATGAGGATAGTTTTTCTGAAGGCTATCGGACCATCCCTGCCAGTCCCTTATCTCTACAGCATTACCGCGCGGCACGCCAATTGGTAGTTTTGGCCGCCCGAAATAAGTATTCAATACGCTGAGTGTCGCAGCAACACCGGGATACTTCGTACTGGCAATCGTTGCAAGCAACTTTATGTCGCCACTGTCTGCAAATGCATGAAGTATTGCAATGGCTCCAACATCATCGTAGTCCGGACCCATATCTGTATCAAAGATTATACGGGGTATTGAAGTGGATCCACCGCGCGACTGACCGGTTACGATCATATTCGTCAGAATAAAAAGACAGATCAGGGCAATCGGTTTTGTAGTCATAAATTCTGGTTTTACGAACCTTATTGGAATACTAAAGAGGCAATAAGGCAAACATATCAGGGTGATCCATCGAATATTTAATATTGACCTGATCTCCTTTGTGATAAGATCTTAAGTCATCTTTTATTGCCTGTTCAATCTTTGATCCGGAAGCACGGTATTGAATAATCGCATAATAGTGTGTCGTGCTTTTCATTCTGCGTTCTTCAATGCGAAGCACTGTAGCAGTTGTTAAGGAAACATTTCCTGTGGATAGAACATGTTCTACCCTTTCATCTTTTTTTTGTTCGAGCAATACAAAACCTGATATGAGGCCAACGAGTCCTGCAGGATATATCAGAAAGAATAAAACATTTGACAACCTGATTAACAGGTTTGGCTTTGCTTTATGTTTTTCCCTGAGCTGGATATGAACTGAACCAATTGCGAACATCAGGCTTAACCATCCCAGAATAACGAGCACATAGCTGACGCCCTGTATCCACAGGCTGTCTTTATACCCATAAAAATAATAAACAGCACAACCGCCGGCAACAAAGGCGATAGTAGTAAGAAGGAACCATGATGTACTTTTCATATCAAATTTTCATCTTAAATGACTGAGATAGTTTACAAAATGATCAACCATTCCACCTGGATGCTGATCATCAAACTCATCAAAGCCAATAACGAACGTTGGATCAGCCATGAAGAACTTTAAGGCCTGGCAGCTCGCATTCTCTTGTGCAGTTTTTCTGAACAGGTTCTCTATGTCGTTTCTTGTAAATAAGTAGGTAAATGCAGCGATCCAAACACTCGTGGCTTTTGGATTTATAAGCTGAAAGGGATGATATGATCGGGAGAGGATCATGCCGCCGGATCCACCAATTACAATACTGTATAACCTGGCAAATGAAGCCAGATCAGCAGACGTGCGGCTGGGTTCCCGGGTAAATCGGTAGAGATAGCAGAAATTGTAATCGTTGAGGGACTTGGGAAGTGACTTTTCAGGCTGCTTTTCTTCGGTAAATTTTCTTTTGAACCATGACATAGAATTCTAATAT